>JACCZL010001033.1 GCA_013695975.1 Chloroflexota bacterium | reverse complement strand
CATGCATGTGCGCACGAGCACCTTGGGCACCGGATGATCACCTTGGGCCGGCGAGGAACCGAGGCTAGCGCTCCCGAGGCGTGAAACGGGTCTCGGCGCTGGCGGACGTGTCGTTGAATGAGCACGTCACGGTGACCGGGACGGGAAAGTTGAAACTCGCGCCGCGGGTCTCGATCGTGAACGTCGCGATCCCGTCTGGCCCGGTCGCGAAGCCTCCAGGCGGGAGCCGGTCTGTCGCGGTGCGGTACGCGACCGCGGAGGAGCAGGCCGCCCCGTCGACCGGTTTGTTCCCAGCGGTGACCAGGACCGAGACGGTCACGAGCGTGTTCCGCGGGGTCGGCTCGGTCGGTGAGAGACCGGCCTGCATGACCAGTGGCGGCGGGGGCGCCTCAGTCGGCGCGGTGGGTGGGGCTCCAACCTGAGCGGGCGGCTCGGCGGGTGCTGGGGGGGGTGGAACCGGCGCTGCCGTGGGCGCTGCCTGGGTTGGTGGCGCCTGTGACGGAGCCGGCGTGGGCGGTGCTTCTGTTGGGCCCGGCGTAGGCGGAGCCGTGGTCGGCGCGAGCGCTATCGGTTGCTCCTGCGCTGGTGGAGCGATCGTTTCGGTCCGCCCGGCTGGCGGCTCGGAGGTTGGATTTCGCTCCGCGGCCGGTGCCCCGGTCGGAGCCTCGCCAGCTTGGCGGTCACTCGATGTCGGTGCGGCCGGCTGGTCCTCGCCCGTCGGGGAGAACGGGTCAGACGCGGGTCCAGCCTGTTCGCCGGGCGCTCGAATCGCCGGCGTCGCGTCGAGAGGAGCCGGTGCTCCCATCGGGAAAAGGTACTGGAGGAGGAGCCAGATGGAAGCGAGCATCGTGAGCCCAATGCCGGCCCGAAGAAGCCAGAAGAGCGGCCCCAGGCTGCTCGGCCGTCGACGGGGGCGCTGCTGCCAGCGGCTGCCCTGCCAGTAGCGGGGGTTGCCATGCACCACCGGCTCGTCGCGTGACCAGCTCCAGTCCCCGCGAGCGATCAGGTCATCGCGAGATTCGTCCGCTGGCCGATCGTCAGAGTGATCGGGAACTGGCGTCCGCCTCACGTCCAGGGTCCCCTCGTGCAGCTTGGCATCGGCGATTTCATCTCTGCTCGCATTCTACGGCCAGCCCACGGCTCCCGGGTCCGGCTGCACGTCACAGATCGGGCACCACCGCGACACAACGCCATCGCACCCTTCCCGAAGCGAGCACGTTCGTGAGCGGGACGACACGAAGGGCGCTTCGGTGGTCCGAAGCGCCCTTCGCGGGTGAACGGGGAATGGGCCTGGGGTGGAGCGAACGCGTCGTTAGTCGGTGCCGCGGCGGCGTGCCGCCAGACCGGTCCCGATGGCCATCAGCCCGGCCAGGGCGAGTGCGCCGATCGCCCAGTTTTCCGCCTCGCCGGCTCGCGGGAGGGCGCCCGGCGCCGGGGCGCCCGCGGCGGCCGCGGTCAGAGCGCCGCATGCGACGTAGACGCTCGCCTCCTGGGGCGACTTGTGGACGTTGATCGAATGCTGCATTGCCATCAACGTCTGCACGCTCGCCGGGACCATCGTTTCCGAGCGGCCGTTCTGGACGGCTGTGAGCGGCAGCTTTACCGCTGGGTTCAGGTTCTCGCAGGTCCCCTCATGGAAGTGAATGGGATGTGGGCCCGGCGCGTTCTGGAGCTGGACGACAACGTTCGTCTGCTCACCCATCGGCGTCAGCATCGCCGTGCCGCTGACGCCCGAGTTGTTCAGCGCTGAGATGTTGACGGTCATGGCCTGCTGAGCGGCGCTGTCCGTCGTCGTGAGTCCAGCCGCGCCGAGGCCAAGTGCGAGAGCCGAAACGAGAAGCGACCGTGGCAAGAAGTGCATCGAGAGTACCTCCAGGTAGGATCCGGATGGCTGCGTCGAACGCGGTCCGTTCACCAGATCGCGGCGCACGTCATGCATACGCACAGCCCCACCCCGTCGGATCACTTGCTCGCCATCCCAACCGCTACCAGGGCATCGTTCGACCGGTGTGCTGGCGACCAACCTCGGACGCCTCGCGGGCTGCGTGGCCGGCGCCGATCCTGACACCCTCCTCGATCCGCTCGACGACGTCGTGGGGATAGACCTGGTTGAGGAAGGCGAGATTGGCCGCCTTGCAGGCCGCGAGGACCCCTGAGCGCGCCGCGAGCATGTCCTCCGGATACGGCTCATCGTGCCGGTCCGGGTACCCCATCGACATGCCCATGTCGCCTGGGCCCCACTCGGCGAAGGCGACGCCAGGGACCTTCGTCGTCTCCTCGGCGTTGGCCAGGGCGCGGACGTTCTCGATCTTGAGCCCGAGCAGCAGCTCGCCGTCCGGATTGAGGGGCCACGGCTCGGCCCTGCGAAGGTACTCGCCGACGTCGAGGCCCCAGATCGCGGCCGCCTGTTTCTGGCCGCCGCCACCGCGTCTGCCGACCTCGAGCCCTTCGCCGACGCCGATCGTGTGGAACGGATAGCGGGCGGCTTCGACGAACGCCCGCACGGCCCCCGCCGTCTCGACGTGACAGAGCAGGATCCCATGAACCCCCGTCGCGAGTACCTGCTTGACCATCCAGGCGTTCGCCCGCATCACCGTCTCGTCAGTCGCATCGGTCGGGAGTGTGACGATGACGGCTGGGGTACGGTGGCCGCTCTTCGTCGGCCCGCCGTCGACCAGACCGCGCATGAACGCCGACAGCAGCGTCAGGTCGAAGGCGGTGTGCTCCATCTCGTAATTGAGATAGTCCGCCCACGTCTGCGCCGCCGCCTTGCCACCTTCGTAGCCCCGCTCGGTGACGGTGTCATAGTAGATCGGCTGGCCGGCGCCCAGCAGCTCGACGGCCTTGTTGACGCGTGACATAGGTCCCTCCGCGTGAGATGGTGTCGACGGTGGGCGAGTATAACTGCGTCATGGTCATGCGAGTCGGACAGCACGCGCCCAGCTTCACCGTCCTAACCGCGGACGGAGCGTCGGTCTCACTCGCCGACTATCGAGGACGCTGGGTGGTGCTCGTCTTCCTCCGCTGGCTCGGGTGACTCCACTGAGCAGACCATCTGGCGCAGTTGCGTCAGCAGCAGGGCGACTTCGACGCGAAGGACGTCGAGGTGCTGGTCGTCTCTTTCGATCCACCCCGACGGATCCGCGGCTACTGCCGACGCTTGCGCCTGCCGTTTCGCTGCCTGTCCGACGAACCCCGCGAGGCGTACCGGGCGTTCGGCCTCAGTCGCGCCTCCTGGCTGCGGACGCTCACCCCGAAGGCGCTGGCGCCGTACGTCCGCCTCTACCTGCGCCGTGGCGGACCTCGACCAATGTATGGGGGCCAGGATCTGCGGCAGATGGGTGGTGACTTCGTGGTCAGCCCAGATGGTCGGCTAGCCTTCGCCTACGCGTCGCACGACCCAGCCGACCGCCCCTCCGTTGACGACCTGCTGGCCGCGATCGGCTAGCGCAGCCCTCCAGGCCCTGCGTGGCCCGCTTCCAGCTCGAGGCGGGCGACGACCGGACGGTGATCGCTGCCCGCGCTCCGACCGAGGTGCGCGGAGCGCGGACGGATCTCGCGCGAGTGCCATATGTAATCCAACCGGAGGATCGGCCCAGGCGCCGGGAAGTTGTGGGGGAATGATCCAGGCGCGGGGAACGTGCCCCCGCGGCCCTTCCCGACCTGGGCGTAGGTGTCGCTCACGCGGCTGCTCAGGAGTCGATACTCGGGGCTTCGATCGGTCAGGTTGAAGTCGCCCATGACCAGGCAGGGACCTCGCACGGCGTCGAGCATGCCGACCAGGGACTCTACTTCGCGATGGCGGCGGCTTGTGTCGTAGGTCAGCGGGAGTGCTCGCCTGCACACCTGCTGGATGGACCATCGCAGATGAGGAATTCGCGTGTGGATGTTGAACAGGGTGACCGGGCCGCCCGGAAGCTCGAGGAGCATGCGCTGACACCAGTGCCCGTCTGCCGAGAGACGGAAGGCCTCGACCTCGCGGAGGGGATAGCAGCTCATCACCCCTATGCCCGAGGGGTCGCACTCCGGCTGGAACGCTCGATAAGGGAAGCTGGTCAGGAGGCTTGCTGTGAGGTGCGCCGCGGCCTCCGCCCCGGGCTCCTGCAACGCCACGACGTCCGGAGTTTCCGCCGCGATACTGGCGGCAAGCCCGCCATACCTCGGATTGCGCCACAGCACGTTGAACGTCATGAGCGTGAGGACGACGCCGCCAGTCTGCGCGCGGGCGGCGCTCACGTCGGCGGGAGCGTGGTGAGCTGGAGCTCGAGTCGATGCTTGCCCGCCTGAGCCGGTACGGTCAGGACAGCGTAGCGGTCCTCGCCAAGCTGCTCGATCGAGAGCGGGGCCGGCCTGCGATCGAGCAGTCCGCCGCTCAGTGAGGTCCGCTCGGGAAGGAGCACCCGAACCCGTCCGGTCAGGGGGTGGTTGGTGTCCCACTCGAGTGCGATCCGATCGCCGGCATAGGTGTGCCAGTAGTCGAGCCAGCATCCGGTCGAGGGCTGATATACGCGGAGTCCACCGCTCTGTGGGCCGAGGCGTGGACTTGCTGCAAAGCCGTCAGACCAGAGCTCGACCCCGAACAACCCGGCCACGATGGCCTCGGTCATCGTCGACGCGGCGCCGGCATAGGCGCGTGAACCGGCATTGCGACGGCTGCGCGGCTCCTGCCACTCGAAGACCTCACCCGGCGCGCGGGCCCAATCGCTCGCAACCATGTCGAGGTGCGCCCGTGCAAGGCTGGCCTGGCCATTCCAGAATTCGGCGCTGATCTGGATGCCTCCCCACCAGTCCCAGACCCCACCGTTCTGGTAACGGCCGGGCGTCATCTGAGGGTAGTCGAAGAATCCCTGGGGGTAGGGTGGCGCGAGCGAGAGGCCCGGCTTGGCCGCGCCGGCGACGAGGCGTGCCTCCTCGAGGGCGCGGAAGATCGGACCGTGCTCCGACGGGTCGGCAAGGCCAGTGTACACGGCCACGGCGTTGGCGATGCTGACGATCTGGTCCTCCTCGAACGCGTGCCGCACCGGCGGAATGTGCAGGTGCGTACGGTAATACCCGCGCGTCGGCTGCCAGAGCCGCTCGGCAGACGCCTGGCGGAGGCCGCGGGCGCGGGCGAGCTGTTTCTCGGCCAAGTCCGGTCGATCACCCGCGACGTTCATCTCGGCCAGCTCGACCAGCGCACGGAAGCTCCAGGCCTGGTCATAGATCGAGGCGGTCCACTCCTTCGGCTCGGGTGTGGCCGGACCAGACGCGAGGCCCGATCCGACCTCCACATCACCCCAGTCGGTCGTGTGGCCGCGCTTGATTAGACCGAGCGATGGGTCGAGGCGGTTGACGAAAAGCCAGTCCATCGCCTCGTTCAGCCGCTGGAGCCGTGGCTTGCCGGCCTGATCTCCCAGCAGCCAGCGCGGGCCGGCCCCGGCCTTGAAGGCGACGTACGCCATATGGACGACACTTGGCTCCTCGTCGGAGGTCACCAGCGTCTTCACCATACTCAGATCGGCCGCGCCGATCACGCCACTGACGGCGCCGGGCTGGGCCGCTGTCGACCAGAACGTGTCCTCTGGATCGTCGGGCAGTCCATCGAACTGGGCATGCAGAAACTCCTCGACCGCACGGGTGAGGAAGGGCGCACCGTAGAGGAGCTGGGCGGCGGGGGCGATGGTTGAGCTATCTCGCGCGTAGATCAGTCCGTAGTCGAGGCCGGCGCGGAATCCCTGGACGTCCCCGGAGAGGCCAAGGGCGCGGGTTTCCACGGCGCTAAGCGTCTGCGCCACGGTCGCGCGCATGGCGTTGAGCTCGCTATCGCCCTCGACTCGCCACGCCGTCGGCTGAGGATTGGCCGGTCGGGGGCAACCGACATCGAATCCGGCCTCGTCCGCCGTTGCCCCGATCGCGCCGATCGGCAGCGTCAGCATGACCGCGAGCACCAGCGACAGGGATCGGCGCCAATGGCGCCACCACGAAGAGCGAAGGCGCATCAAACGCTATGGCGGCGGGTCTGGCTCAGCGCGGTGTCCCTGCCTGATCGAGCGGGATGGAGCCCCAGACCGTCCGACAGAAACCAGCGCGGTGCAGGGCCAGAGAGTTATATCCGGGGGGGAGCCGGTTGGCAAGCATCACGCGTGCTATAATGCGCTTCGGTTCGTTCTCGCGTGCGAGCTATCCGGAGAGGTCGCATAGTCTGGACTAGTGCGCGCGCCTGGAAAGCGCGTAGGCCCTCGTGGTCTCGTGGGTTCGAATCCCACCCTCTCCGCCACCAACCAGCAGGCCGGGAGCATGCATGGAAAACGGGTCGCAGAACGGCCACCAGGCGAGCGACGACGAGACGCCCGAGGAGCACCGAGCAGGACACTACCAGAATCTGCTCGACGAGGTCATGACACTCCTGGTGGAAGACGCCGGTGACGAAGATGCCGTCGACGGCGTGGTTGACTCGGTCCTCTTGGCACTCCTGGATGCCGTCGGGGCCCAGGGTCTACGCCTCCCGCGGGCGCTCATGGACGCGGTAGCCGCGTGGGTGGGGACCGAGGATCCGCGCGGCTATCTGCGCAGCATTTACACCGACGACCGAGGCCGACTCGCCGAGGATACGCCGGAGCCGATCACCCGCTACCTGCGGCTCACTGACGAACAGTACTGGCCCGAGTAGGATCAGGCGCGCTCGCGCACGGGCGACTCGCCTGGTCAATCCTGGTGCGCCGACCCTTCGCCGCTACCGGAACACCGAAGCCAGGATGTTCTGGAAGGCGTTCATCAACAGAATCGCGACCAGCGGGGTGAGGTCGAGCATCCCGAGGCGCGGCACGATCCGCCGCAATGGCGCCAGGATCGGCTCGGTGATGTTATCGAGCAGCAGGATCAGCGGGTTGTCTCCGCGTGGGCTGAACCAGGACATCAGCGACCGGATGATGATCGCCCAGGTGAGCACGGTGACCAGGATCTCGACAAAGCAGATGATGAAGTTGCCACTCGAGCACACAATCATGGCAACGCCCGCTCGCCGAAGATCGCCCGCCCGACGCGGATGATCGTCGCGCCCTCTTCGATGGCGATCGGGTAGTCCTCACTCATGCCCATCGAGAGCTCGCCCCAGCTTTGGCCGAAGTCATCGCGAAGGGCGTCTCGCAGCTCTCGCACCTGGCGGAAGACGCCGCGGGTCTCCTCGGCGCTCGCGTTGAGTGGCGCTATCGTCATCAGCCCGCGCACGTCCAGATGCGGAATTTCCAGCAGCTCCGGCGCCTGCTGGACCAGCTCGGCGGGTCGAAACCCCGGCCGACGCGGATCATCACCCAGGTAAACTTCGAGAAGGACCGCTACGGTTCGGCCGCCGGCTCGCCGTGAGATGGCCTCGGCCAATCGGAGGCTGTCGACCGACTCCAGTATAGCAAACAGCTCAAGCGCCGCCGGCACTTTATTGCGCTGGAGCGTCCCGATCAAGTGCCAGGTTGGGTCGCGCGCGAGGAGTTGGCGCACCCCTGGGATCTTCGCCTGGGCCTCCTGGACGCGGTTCTCGCCAAAGGCGTCGACGCCCAGGGCTGCCGCTTCCACAACCATCTCGGGTGGCTGCGTCTTGCTGACCGCGACGAGCGCGATCTGCTCGGCACCTCGCCCGCTACGGGCAGCCGCGTCGGCGATCGTCGCGCGGACGCGCTCGAGATTCTGGGCCAGATCAGGCCGCATGACTGGGCCGGATGCCGATCCCGCCGCCGAAGCGACCGGCCGGGTAACCCAGGGCGCGGTGGGAGAAGAACGTCTCGTGCTCGCAGCGGGTACAAACCCGGGCGACCTCGATGTGCGCCGCGGCTACGCCCGCTCGGACCAGGTCGCGTCGATTCAGCTCCCAGAGGTCGAGGTGCGGCCGTCCGCGTCGACCCTCATGCACGGCCCCAGCAGCGTCGGGGAATTGAGCGACCACCTCGTCGCCAACTTCGAAGCAGCAGGGTCCAATCGACGGGCCGATCGCGGCCCGCAGGCCGACCGGGCCCGCCCCGGTCTGCGCCTGGATCGTGGCCACCGTGCGCCCCGCGACACCGAGCGCTGTGCCGCGCCAGCCGGCATGCGCGACGGCTACTGCTTGGGCGCGAGTGTGCCAGAAAAGCAGCGGGACGCAATCGGCAAAACGTTGCATCAGCAGATAGCCGGGCCGTGTGGTGATCAGGATGTCCGCGCGAACGGCCAGGGCCCCGTCGGCGTTTGACTCGTCCACCACGAGGACGCTGTTGCCATGGACCTGTGGAGTCGTCACCAGGCGCCGTTGCGGAAATCCCAGCACCTCGGCAAAGCGTGCGCGATTCTCGTCGACTCGAGCGGTTTGGTCGCCGACAGAGGACCCGAGGTTGAGACTGGCGTAGGGGCCCTCGCTGAGCCCGCCAGCCCTGGTCGAGATCCCATGGGCGATCGACGGATCGTCGAACGACGCGAACGTATAGAGGGGAACGGGCCCGTTGGTGAAGGCCACGGATGGAACCTCGCGACTAGCGCCGCGGCCGGCGCAGGAACGGCGGGATGTCGATCTCATCCTGATCGTCGTCGAACGGCGACGGCTCTGGCGGCTCACGATCGGCGGACTGCCCGCCGACTGGCCGCCGTGGTCCGCGGGCCGCGCGCGGATCGTCGTCGGACGGTGCCCGACGGCCGCGGAGCGACCCACGCTCGCTTGCATTGCGGTCGTCGAAGCCGGTTGCGATCAGGGTGATCTTGACTTCGTTGCCCATCGACGGGTCGATCACGGCGCCAAAGATGACGTTGGCCTCGCGATCCGCCGCCTTGCCGACGAGCTCAGCGGCCTCGCTGATCTCGGTGAGGGTCAGGTCGTTGCCACCGGTGATGTTGAGCAGAACCCCACGCGCGCCCTCCATCGAGATGTCGAGCAGCGGGCTGGCGATCGCCATCTGCGCCGCTTCGATCGCCCGCTCGTCGCCACTCCCCCGACCGATCGCCATCAGCGCCGCGCCGGACTCGGACATGATCGACTTGACGTCGGCGAAGTCGACGTTGATCAGGCCAGGCTCGGTGATAAGCTCTGAGATGCCCTGGATACCCTGGCGCAGCACGTCGTCGACGAGGCCGAACGCCTGCTCGAGCGGTGTGCGCTTGTCGGCGACTGCCAGGATCTTGTCGTTCGGGATGGTGATCAGCGTGTTGACCTTCTGCTTGAGTGCAGCGATCCCTTCCTCCGCGGCCAGGCCGCGTCGCCGGCCCTCGAAGGTGAATGGCTTCGTCACGACGCCGACCGTCAAGGCCCCGAGCTCGCGAGCGATCCCCGCGACGATCGGCGAGGCGCCGGTGCCGGTGCCGCCCCCCATGCCCGCCGCGACGAAGACCATGTCGGCGCCGCGAAGGGCCTCGTAGATGAGCTCCTGGCTTTCCTCGGCGGCGCGCTGACCCATGTTCGGATTACCGCCAGCGCCGAGGCCGCGAGTGAGCTTCTCGCCGATCCGGATGCGGTGGCGGGCGTCGGACCGGCCGAGAGCCTGGGCGTCGGTGTTGATCGACACGAACTCGACGCTCTGGACGCCGGCCTGGATCATCCGGTTGACGGCGTTGGTGCCGCCCCCACCGACGCCGACCACGACGATGCGGGCGTTGTCGTTGGGCTCCAGATTTCGCATCGGGCCTTCCTTGGGCGGGGTGGGCTGTACGACGGTCCGCGCCGCGTCGTTCGGTACACTGTTCACCGTCGCCTCCTGTGGTGCGTCGTCGGGCGTCTGACCATGCGCTCCGACCGTCATGGGAAAAAGCCGCGCAGCCACTCGCGTACCCGACCGAGTGGCCCTTGTTCGTGGTCGGCCCCGAACTCCTCGGCCTGAACCAGGCCCCACTTCAGCAAGCCGACGCTGGCGGCGAAGGCCGGATTGCTGATCGCCTCGACCAGCCCGAATGTTCCTGATGGCGTGCCGATGCGGACGGGCGTGCCGAAGATCTCCGCGGCCAACCGCCGAATTCCCTGAAGCTGGGCGGTCCCGCCAACCAGAACGACGCCGGCCGGCATGCCCTCCTGAAAGCCGGCCCGCCCGAGCTGCTCGCGCACGAGATCGAACGTCTCGTCAAGCCGCGCTTCGATGATCTCGGAAAGCTCTCGGCGCGACACCGGCCGATCGTCGCCGACATCGTACGAGGCGATCTCGACCATGCTATCTTCTTCGATCCCTTCGGAGAGGGCGTAGCCGTGACGGATCTTCAGCTCATCGGCCGCGGCGAACGGCATGTGAAGCCCGACAGCGATGTCGTTGGAGATGTGATTGCCGCCGACCTGAACCGAGGCGACGTAGGCTACGGAGCCGTCGATGAAGATGGCCGCGTCGGACGTACCGCCGCCCAGATCCACCAGTGCGACCCCGAGGTCCTTCTCGGCCGTCGTGAGCACTGCCTCACCGGCGGCGAGCGGCTGGACGACGAGCGCGTCGATCCCGACCCCGACCTGATCGATGCACCGCGAGAGGTTGTGGATCGAGGCCTGAGCGCCCGCGATCACCGTCGTCTCGACTTCGAGTCGTCGCCCGAGCATGCCGGCCGGATTGCTGATGCCCTCCTGTCCGTCGATGACGAAGTGCCGCGGCACCACGTGAATGACCTCGCGGTCCTGGGGCAGGTTGCCCACCTTGGCCGCTTCGAGGGCCCGGTCAATGTCCTCGTCGGTGATGACGTTATCACTCCGTCGCACCGCGACAACGCCATGGCTGTTGGCCGACGTAATGTGAGCCCCCGCGAGGCCAACAAAGGCGCTCATGATCTTGAAGCCGGATTGTTGCTCAGCCTTCTGTACCGATGCGCTGATCGCCTGCACGGCCTCGTCGACGTTGACCACGACCCCGCGCCGAAGCCCGCGAGCCGGGGTGATGCCCGCGCCGATGATCTCGAGCTGATCCTCAGGCGAGACGGCGGCGATCAGGGTGCATACTTTCGTGGTGCCGACATCGATTCCGACCACGATCCGCTCTCGTGCCATCGCCTCGCCTTACGCCCGCACTGGCTGCCGCGTCGCTCTCATCGGATGTATGGGCGATCCCTGAATCGGAGGTCGATCAGCTCGGCACGCTGGCCGGTGCGATCGAGGTCCCGTCGGACTGCCGCCAGGGCGCTCGCCTTCCACTCCAGGTGCTCACTATTTCCGAATCGCACACGCGGGCCGAAATCGGCCAGGGCGTCGACGCCGGTGGCTTGACTGTACTCGAATCCGCGCGCCGCGGTCCCCGCGCCTGCCGGCAGGAGGGTCTGCAGGCGGATCGTCGTTACCAGCGCGTCGGCGTCGACACGGGCGCCCGTCCGTAGGTCCGACTCATCCAGGTCGCGAATCGTCAGCAGCCGCTGCTGGGCACCGGCGATGCCGACGACGTGGCCCTGCTGGTCCACCAGATACGCGGTTCCCCCTGTCTGCCAGATCGCCACCGGCGTGCGCTCCGCAATCTGGATTTGAAGACCATTCGGCAAGAACGTGGTCACCCGAGCCGATTGGACGGCCGGAAGGGCCTGCAACCGCTGCTCCACCTCCGCCAGCCTGATCCGGAAAATGTTCGCCCCGTCCACCGCCGCGGCTACTTCGAGCTCCGCTACGGAGACCAGCTCGTTGCCGGCGACGACGACCCGGGCGACGCGGAACTCCTCGGCGGACGCGACATGATACAACAGCCCGGAAGCACCGCACAACAGGAGGATCGCCAGCAAGCGCGTCGCGACCACGCTCGAGTGGCCTCGAGACGCGGCGGCATCCGCTCGGTTCATGCCACCTCCCCGGCCGCGCCGGCGGGCGGCTCGAGGACCGTCGCGAGCTGCTGCGAGCTCCAGGTTCCGACCAACTGGATTTCCGGTCGCAGCCAGATCCGTGACCGCTGCCAGACGGTTTCCTGGGTCAGCCGGATCAGGGTGTAGACGTCACGCGCCGTCGCGCCACCCGGGTTGACGATGAAGTTGGCGTGGTGGGCCGAGACCTCCGCCCCGCCGACGCGCCGTCCCTTCAGGCCGGCCACCTCGATCAGCCGTCCGGCGAAGTCGTCAGCCGGATTGGCGAAGACGCTGCCGGCGCTGAGCTGGCGTGGCTGGCTCGCCGTGCGGAGTCGCTGGTACTCGGCGATCCGTGCCAGCGCGGCAGTCGGATCGTCGCGCCGCACCCGGCAGCGGACTGCCGTGACGACGACCCCTCCGATCTCGCCGCGCTTGAGGCAGCTCGATCGGTAGGCGTACTCGAGATCCGCGTTCGCCAGGTCCGACCGCCGCCCCGCTGCGTCCAGCAGCTCCAGGCCGATCAGATCGTTCGCCATGCAGCCACCGAAGGCGCCGGCGTTGTTGACCGCCGCCCCACCGATGGTGCCTGGAACGTTGGAGGCCCATTCCAGCCCGGCCCAGCCGGCCCGAGCGAGGCGGCGGGCAAGATTCGCGACCGCCAAACCGGCCGCTGCCGTGACCACCCCGTTCGGGCCGCCGCGCTCATCCACCGCGTAGGAGTTGCCCGAATACTTGACGACCAGACCGTCGAAACCCCCCTCGGCGACGAGCAGATTCGACCCGCCCCCGAGCGCCAGGACCGACAGGCCCGCGCGCTTCGCCGCTGCCAGTGCCAGTCCCACCAGGCCCCCGTCTTCGCTTTCCAACAGATAGCGGGCCGGGCCGCCGACGCGGAGCGAGGTGTGGCGTGCGAGTGGGGCGTCACAAGCGACGAGCGACGGATGTTGGTCGACGAACCGCTCGAACGCCTGCTGGTCGCCCCGCTCGTCGTCCATCCCTCAGCGCTCACCATGCAGGGTTCGCTGGGCGAGCCGGTCGGCCAGCGTGACGATGTCGCCGGCGCCGAGAGTGAGAATCAGCGCGCCTGACCTGATGGCCGGTTGCAGGGCGCTGAACGCCTCGTCGAGCGACCCGAGGGCGCGGGCGTCCCGGTGGGTCATCCTGGCGACGAGGTGTTCGGTGGTCACCTGCGCCGCGGCTCGCTCGCGGCCGGCCGGGCGATAGATCGGGGTCATCAGGACGTGATCGGCGTCGCCAAAGGCGTCCGCGAAGTCGTCGAGCAGCGCCGCAGTCCGGTTGGTGGTGTGGGGTTGGAACACGGCCCAGATCGGCCCCTCGTAAACCTCTCGCGCGGCTCGCAGGGTCGCGCGGACGGCCGTGGGATGGTGGGCGTAGTCGTCGACGATCCAGACGCCACGGGAGCGGGCCCTCGTCTCGAACCGACGTCGAGTCCCGCGGAACGCGGCGAGCGCGCTTCGACAATCGGACTCGTCGATGCCAAGAAGCTCGGCGACGACGAGGGCTGCCAGGGCGTTTTCGGCGTTGTGGCGTCCGGTCAGGCGCAGATGGTAGTCGCGCTCACGACCCGTCGGATCCGCGATTCGGACGTCCCCGCCGCCGCCAAGCGTCGGGTGGTGCTCGCACAGCCGCCAATCCGAGGTCCGCGCCCGACCATAGCGGACCCGTCGCCGAGGCAGCTCCATCCCCGCCAGGGTTGGCTCGTCCTCGGAGGTGACCAGCACGCCGTCGGGCGGCATCCCGCCGACGAACTGCCGAAACACCGCGACGATCTCGTCGATGTCGCGATAGTAGTCGAGATGGTCGGGCTCGATGCCGGTGATGACCGCAATCTCTGGATGAAGCTCGAGCAATCGCCGCCCGTACTCGTCGGCTTCCGCGACCAGCTCCGCACCATGGCCGAGGCGCGAGCTCGCGCCGAAGTCCAGGGCCTCGGCGCCGCCGACGAGGGTCGGGTCTCGGCCGGCCACGCTGAGGATGTAGGCGATCAGGGCAGTGGTGGTCGACTTACCGTGGGTGCCGGCCACGCCGAGGCCGCGCCGAGCTGCCATCAAGGCCCCGAGCGCCTGGGCGTGACTGAGGACCGTCAACCCGCGCCTCTGCGCCTCGAGCAGCTCGGGGTTGTCGGAGGGAACGGCGGCCGAGGCGATCACCAGGTCGACATCCTTCGGTGGCTCGGCGTCGTGGCCC
>JACCZL010001031.1 GCA_013695975.1 Chloroflexota bacterium | reverse complement strand
GAACGCGATCTTCCGTCGGCTGTCGGGATCGGTTGCAGTGACCTCGACGGCTGTGTCTCGCACGTCCTGAGCGTTCAACCCCCGGGGAGCCTCGATGAAATCGAGCTGGCGCTCGTCGCCCTCGGAGTCGACGAAAGTCACCACCCCCGTGAGCGGAGTGCGGTCGCTCGCCTTGGGAATCCGGACCTCCGCCTCGAGCAGCTTTCCGGCGCGCTGCGCGACCGTTCGGGGGCCCTCGAAATCGATGTCCTTCGTAGCCACGACCGGCAAACGAAGACCGGGCCGGCTCAGGTAGGACGCCCAGAAGGAAACTGCCTGTCCGCCGACCAAGACAGCCCTTCGCTCGTCGACGAGCGACTCAAGGCGAACCAGCACCCGCCCCATCTCGCCCTTCGGGAGGGGCGGCTTCTCGGTCAGCTCCGGCTCCTAGGCGAGCCGACGCGAGGAAGTGAGATCGATCTTGGCCGACCGAGCAAAAGGTGCAAACACCTCGTTCTCGCGCTTCAACTGGGCCACCGACTTCTCGCCGGTCGCCAACATGCGCTCATCAGCTGCTCGTGACGCCTGCTTGGCGCGAGCTCGGGCGCGGGGATCGATGTGCAGTTCCTTGGACTTCATCGCGTTGTCAATCGTAGCGTTGCATCGGTATTCCAGCCAGTGATCTGAATGCACGGCCAGGCTATGCGGCCGCCTCCAGTTGTTCTGGCGCGCCGGCCGCGAACGCCCCCGACAGCAACTCTGCCTCGTCTCCCCTGCTCTTGTAGTGGAGGTAGCGCTGCGTGGTCTTGATGTCGGCGTGACCCATCCAAGCCTGGACCTGGATGATGTCGGCGCGGTTGATCGCAATCGTCCCGAAGGTGTGGCGCAGATCATGGAAGCGAAGCTCGCGAAGGCCAGCACGCTTCAGCGCCGCTTTGTAGCGGCTGCCGAGCCGCTGGGCGTTGACGTGATCCGTCGGACCCCGGAAGACCAGGTCGTCGTCCTCGGTGTAGTTCTCTCGCTCGCCGAGCCGCGCCAGGGACCGGGCAACCTCGTCGGCCATCGGAACCGATCTACCCTTCCCGGACTTAGGCGTCCCCACCCCGTTGCCGCTCTTGTAGGTCCGGTTGACTCGGACCACGCGGCCCTCAAAGTCGACGTCACGCCAGCGCAAGGCGAGGAGCTCGCCCTGGCGAAGGCCCGTGAAGGCTGCCGTCAGGAAGATCGCCGCGTCCTGCTCGGACGCGGCGGCACGGACCAGGGCCCAGACCTCGGGCGCCGAGAGGATGTCGATCTCCATCTTCGGTCGGACGCGCGGGCGCTCGACATCATCGAGTGGGTTCGCGGGCAAGCGGTAGCGGCGCTTCGCGTGGCGGAAGATCGATCCCAGCACGACCAGGTACTTCTGCACCGTCCGGTTGGAGGGCTGCTCCCGCGCCACCCACGCATCGCGCCAGCGCTCGATCGTCTCAGTGGAAACGTCCTCGATCGGAACTTCACCGAGCGCTTCGTCCAAGCGCCGAACGACCAGGCGGTAGTCAGTCAGGGTCGATGCCTTGCAAGCGCGCTCCTGGCCCGCGTGCCGCAGCCACTCAGCCGTCGCATCGGCGAAGGTCGCACCGGTGGCGAGGGGAGCGTCCAACTCGCCCCGTCTCGCGTCCGTCAGGACCGCCTGCAGCGCCTCCTCGGCGAGCCGGCGGGTGTAATGGCCGGCCGGCGGTCGGCCACGACCGCTCCACGCGCGTCCAAGCCGCTGCTGAATCTGTTGCCCATCGGGCAGTCGGTACTTCAGGTACCAAGTGGCACCCCGCTTGCCCTCTCGAAGCTTCACGTGCCCGCTCGTCCGCGCCACTGATCCATTGTTGCCCTGGGTCCGGATGAACCGAATCACGATCGCACCGGACCTACTCGCGACCGTAGCGGCGGCGGCGAATCAGTCAACCCCCTGCGGGGGTCGGGCCTGCGGCCCTTGACAGCCTCGCCTAGCCCGCCGCTTGGCTGGCGGGTAGGTCGGGGCAGGGAGAGGTCTGGGAGGACCAGGGCGCAGGCCACGACCTTCTCGGAGCGGTTGGCGCTGATCCGCTCCAGCGATCGCTCGACGTAGCGCAGAGTCTTCGGGGGGCAGAGGTAGATGACGCGCGCCACCTTCTTCATCAGCACCGCATCGCGCCACCGGCGCAGCAGCTCGTCGAGGCGCTGGGGAGCCTTGTTGGTCAGCTCGACCTCGATCGCCTCCGGCCTCTCTCCCGTCAGCCGGATGAGATCGGGCCGGTGGTGGCCGCGATCCCGGTACTGCTCGGCGGAATAGACGCGCTCGCCCTCCAGGCGCTCGGCGCTCC
>JACCZL010001027.1 GCA_013695975.1 Chloroflexota bacterium | reverse complement strand
GGCCAGGGCCGATCCGATGTCGCCCTCGGACCGTGCCACTTGAGCCACCGCCAGGCGTTGACCCTCGCGGTCGACTGGCAACGTCAGCACGCGCCACGGCTCCCCGTCGTCGTCGACGACCGTCCGCAGGTCTCGCGCCCCGCCAACGGCGACCGCGCGCGCGTCGGCCAGGTCACGCTCTTCCCAGGTATCGCCGAACACCAGCGTCTCCCCGGACGGGTCGTACAGCGCCATGACCGTGCCGGCGACCGGCGGCCGGGGCCTGGAGAGGTTGCCGGAGGTCTCGCGTGGCGGTCGAGTGCTGAGGACCTGGAGTGGGGCGACGAACCGCCGAGCCTGGGCCTCGAGCGAGCGGTCGATCTCGGCGTGCAGCGTCCGCTCGAGGCTCACGTAGAGGAAGGCACTGAAAGCGACCAGGATGAGCGCCAGCAGCGCGACGTACCAGAGGGTGAGCCGCACGCGCAGCGTGCCGAGGGCCCGCCACTCTCTCTCCACTCTCACGCTCCGCTCTCCACTCGTTTGGGCGCCTTGAGCTGGTAACCGGTGCCGCGGATCGTGTGCAGGAGCTGCGGCTCGCGGTGGTCGCCCAACTTGCGCCGCAGGTAGCCGACGTAGACGTCGACGACGTTCGACATGGCGACGAAGTTGTAGTCCCAGATGTGCTCGGCGATCTGGGTGCGGGTCAGGACGCGGTTTGGGTTGCGGACGAAGTACTCGAGGATCGCGTACTCCTTGCTGGTGAGCTGGACCGGCTGGCCGCCGCGGCGGACCTCGTGGGTGACGGTGTCGAGCTCGATGTCGGCGACTCGAAGGATCGGGTCCCTCGACAGGCCGTCGCGGCGGAGGAGAGCACGCACCCGCGCCAGCAGCTCACGGAAGGCGAACGGCTTGACCAGGTAGTCGTCGGCCCCGCTGTCGAGACCGGTCACGCGGTCGTCGACCGCGTCGCGGGCGGTCAACATCAGCACCGGCACGTTCCGCCGCCCGGCGCGCAGGCGGCGACAGAGGGTATAGCCGTCGAGCCCGGGTAGCATCACGTCGAGGATCAGGAGGTCATACGGCTCAAGCTCGGCCATCTGGAGGCCGACCTCGCCGTCGTGGGCCACGTCGACGGCGTACCCGTGCTCCTCCAGGCCGCGCCCGAGCACCTCGGCCAGCTTCTGCTCGTCCTCGACCACCAGGATGCGCATCCCGTCCTCGAATCGCCCGGACCGCTCTGACGCGCGCCTGACGATCCTAGGGTACAACGATGCCAGCCGAACATGAAGCCGAGATGAAGTACAGTGGGGGCGAGATCGTGAGTGACGCTTCCGCGCGCGCCCCGTCCACGCCACGCCTCGGCCAACGTCCTCGGGTGCTGGCCCTGTTTGCGCTCGCGAGCCTGCCGCTGCTGCTGCTCGCCGTGGTGTACCTGTGGCGAGGCGTGGCGGACGCTGAGGCCGGGGTCACCGAGGAGCGGATCGCCCTGGCGAGGGCGGCTGCGCTGGCGGCCAGCTCGTTCGTCGAGGGCAACCTCTCGACGCTCGAGGCCCTCGCACGCACGCGGGACGTCACCAACCCGACCAGCCCCGACGCTCTCCAGGTGCTGCTCGAGCAGGTACGTCAGCAAGATCCAAACTGGGACACGCTGGGCTTGAACGACCAGGACGGCTGGAACGTCGTGCTGGCCGGGGTACCGGTACTGCCGCGCACGGTCAACGTCGCGAGCCTCGAGTTTTTTCAGCGGGTGCAAGCCACCGGCCGGCCCGTGGTCAGCTCCGCGTTCCTGGGCCGGATCAGGCGTATCCCGCTCGTCGCCGTGGCCGTCCCCGTCGAGCTGGCCGGCGGCGGGCGTGGCGTGCTGGCCGGCTCCCTGTCGCTCGACAAGCTCCGGGAGGAGCTCCGGACCTTGATCCAGGACCCCAGTATCCAGATCTTGGTCCTCGACGAGGTCGGCCAGGTCTTCGTCCATCCGGATCCCGACGTGATCGGTACCCTCACGTCGCTGCGCGGCCGGCCGGACGCCGACGCGGTGCTTGCCGGCGAGGTTGGTAGCCAGCGGGTTCGCGGCCTGCATGAGGTCGAGACACTGGTCGCGTACGCGCCGGTGCCGAGCCGAAGCTGGGGTGTCCTCGTCCAGCAGCCAACCACCGGAGCGTTCGGCCTGGTCCGCCGCCAGCTCGCCGAGGCGTCGGGGCTGTTCGCCCTCGCCGCGGTGCTCGCGGGAGCGCTGGCCTGGAACCTGGGCGGCCGACTGACCCTGCTCTATCGCCAGCAGCGCCAGGCGACGGCGCGGGCCGAGGCAGTGGCCGTCGATCTCCGTGAGGTCACCGACGAGAGTGAGGGGCGGCGGCGCTTCCTCGAGCGGTTGATCGACGCCGCGCCAGTCGCGATCACCGTCCTCGAGGGTTCCGAGCACCGCTACGTATCGCTCAATCCTAAGGCTCGCGAGACCATGCCGCGGGCCGCGGTGCGCGGGAAGACGGTCGCCGAGCTGTTCCCGGAGCTCGAGCGGCAGGGCGTCGTCGAGCTCCTGGATAGCGTCTACGCGACCGGCGAGCAGCGCACCGGTGTCGATCAGCCCCTCGAGGTCGACCTCGGCGATGGCCGCGCCGAGGTCCGCTACACCACGTTCGTGCTGGCGAGATATGAAGACGTCGATGGCCGACCGGAGGGCGTCATCTCGATCTCCATGGACACGACCGAGGCAGTCCTGGGCCGACGCCGCGCCGAGCAGGAGAAGGACGAGTTTCTCTCGACCGCCAGCCACGAGCTGAAAACCCCCCTGTCCTCGCTCGGCCTCTCCGCCCAGATGATCGAGCGCATGCTCGAGCGGGGGACGATCGACCCGATCCGACTCGAGCGCTACACGGCCAACCTCCGCGTGCAGGTCGACCGCGCGACCAGACTGATCGGCGAGCTGCTCGACGTGTCGCGGGTGCAGACCGGCCACCTCGAGATCAAGCGCGATCCGATCGATCTGGCGCGCCTGACCAGGCTGGCCGTGCAACGTGAGCGCGACGCGCTACCGGAGGATACCCGCCACGAGATAGTCGAGCAGACCGACAGCTCCGAGGTCGTGATCGCCGGCGACGAGGCCCGGCTAGACCAGGTGTTGACGAACTTGCTCTCGAACGCGGTCAAGTACAGTCCGGCCGGGGGCACGGTCGAGGTCGAGCTGGCGTGTCGGGATGGGCGAGCGATGCTGCGAGTCGCCGACCACGGCATGGGCATCCCGGAAGACGAGCGCGACGAGGTGTTCGCACCGTTCACGCGCACGTCGGTGGCCTACCAGAGCGGCGTCGAAGGGACCGGACTCGGACTGTACATCACGCGGCGAATCGTCGAAGCGCATGGTGGCACGATCCTTGCTGACAACACGGCTGGCGGCGGCACCACCTTCGTGGTGACCCTGCCTCTAGCTGCGCAGGAAGCTTCCGATACGCCGATGCAAGAGACCGCATGACGCAGCGGAACGAGATCAGGGTGCTCCTCGTCGAGGACGAGCTGCCGACGCAACAGGTGCTTGCCGAGATCCTCACAGATGAGGGCTATCTGGTCGACGTTGCCTCCCACGGGCTCCAGGCCCTCGAGCGAGTGCGTGTGGCCTTGCCTGATGTCGTCCTGCTCGACCTGAACATGCCAGTCATGGACGGCTGGGGCTTCCGCAAGGCGTTGCGCCAGATGGAGGGTGGGGATCGCCCTCAGATCATCTTGCTGACCGCCGACTACAACTCGCGCGAAAAGGCCGAGCGGATCGGCGCTCG
>JACCZL010000478.1 GCA_013695975.1 Chloroflexota bacterium | reverse complement strand
GGGCCGGTCCGACCGAGCTGGGCCGGACCGTCGAGGCGCTCGACCCTGGCATCCTGACGATCGGCTTCGCTCGGCGCTTCGCCGAGTACAAGCGTGCCACCCTGCTCCTGCGCGATCCCGATCGCCTGGTCCGGCTGGTCAGCGCCTCTGAGCGACCGGTCCAGTTCATCTTCGCCGGCAAGGCCCATCCCGCCGACACCGGCGGCAAGGAGCTGATTCGCGACCTCTACCGTCTGGCCCAGAGCGACGACGTGCGCGGGCGGATCGTCCTCCTCGAGGAGTACGACATCGGCGTCGCCCGTCGGATGGTCCAGGGGGTCGACGTCTGGCTCAACACGCCCCGCCGGCCGCTCGAGGCGAGCGGGACGAGTGGGATGAAGGCGGTCGCCAACGGCGCCCTCCACGTGGCCACCCTCGACGGATGGTGGGACGAAGCGTTTCGCCCGGAGCTCGGTTGGGCGATTGGCGACCGGCGGAGCTACGCCGATCCGTCACACCAGGACCACCTCGAGAGCCTGGCCCTCTACGACCTGCTCGAGCGGGAGATCGTCCCGTTGTTCTATGCGCGCGACGGGAGCGGCCTCCCCCAGGGCTGGATCAGTCGGATGCAGGCCTCGATGGGTAGCTTGCCCTTCGCGTTCAGCACCGATCGGATGGTCTCGGACTACCTGGGCCGCTATTACGAGCCGGCGGCCGAGTCGAGCCGGCGCTTCGGCGACGGCGGGCTGGTGTCGGCCCGTGCCCTGGCGGCCTGGATCGCGCGCGTCTCCGAGGCCTGGCCGAACGTCCGCGTCGCATCGATTGGGCCAATCCCGCCAGAAGTGGCGGCCGGAGCCCCCTTCGAGGTCGAGGCCGAGGTCTTGCTCGGCTCGCTGGAGCCGGCCGACGTGTCAGTACACCTGGCAGCCGGGCCGGTAGACGCTCATGGGGCGCTCGTGGCCCCAACCTTCACCGAGCTGGAGGCCCGCGAAGAGATCGGCGAAGGATGCTACCGTTTCGACGCCGGCGCCATCCAGAGCGTCCGGGGCGGTCGCCACGGCTATGCCGTCCGAGTCACCCCGCGCCACGACGGTCTGCCGCTGCCCTTCCCCCTGGGCCTCGTCCGCTGGAGCGATTAGTACCGCTTGGCGGAAGTGACCGCTCAGGATCAGCTCGCCGGCCATGCCGCGTCACCCAGTCGGCGCGGGGACGAGGTCCCGCACCAGGTCGAGGAAGGTCGCTCGGTCGAACTCTCCCTTGCGGGCCAGGCGGCTGATCCGGCCGTTGAGGCGGCCCTTCTCCTCGGGGGTCATCGTCTTGGAGGTCAGGATCACGATCGGGATGTCGGCCGTGGCCGGGTCGGTGTGGAGGCGCTCGACGACCGCGAAGCCGTCCACCTCGGGCATGCACAGGTCCAGGATCACCAGGGCCGGCTGCTCCTGACGGGCCAGCGCGACCCCTTCTTCGCCGCTGGTCGCCTTGAGCACCGCGTAGCCGGCCGGCCCGAGCACCGCCTCGACCAGCTCCACGGCCAGCGGGTCGTCGTCGATGGCCAGGATCGTGGCCGACCCCGCCCGGCGCGGCGCGGCGCGGGCGAAGCGGCGGATAGCCGCGAGCAGCGCATCCCGTGCGACCGGCTTGACGAGGTACTCGGCGGCCCCGAGTGTGAAGCCCTTGCCCCGCTCGTCAACCATCGACACGATGACGACGGGGATCTCGGCCAGGGCCGGGTCGGCCTTGGCTCGGGCCAGGAAGTCCCAGCCATCCAGCTTCGGCAGTGTGATGTCCAAGGCGATCGCGGCCGGCTGGAGGCGGCGAGCCAGGGCCAGCCCCGCTTCACCATCGCGGGCCTGGGCGACGGCGAAGCCGGCGCCTTCCAGATGGATGGTCAGCAGCTCGAGCGCGCGCGGGTCGTCCTCCACCACCAGGATCATAGGGCCGCCCGGACTCGCGACTCGGGCGGGCAGCGCCGGAGGCACCGGCGCTGCCTCCTCCGTCGGATCGGAGCGCCCGAGCGGGAGGGCGAACGTGAAGGTGCTGCCCGTCCCCAACTCGCTCTCGACCCAGATCCGCCCACCGTGCAGCTCGACCAGCCTCCGCGTCAGCGCCAGGCCCAGCCCGGTCCCCTCGGCCTTGGCCGATCCCTGCCCGACCTGGCGGAACTCCTCGAAGATGCGCGCCTGGTCCTCAGGCGCGATGCCGATCCCGGTGTCCCGCACCGCGATCTGCAGCTCGTCATCCGTCCGCCGCGCCATGACCGCGACGTGCCCCCCGTCCGGGGTGAACTTCACCGCGTTACTGAGCAGGTTGAAGACGACCTGCTTGACCTTCCGCTCGTCCGCCTCGATCACGTCCAGGTCGGGGTCTAGCTCGAGGTTGAGGGTGATCCCGTGGCGGCTCGCGCGTTCCTTGAGCATCGTCAGCCCGTTCTCCAGCGCCTGTTGCAGCGAGAACTCGCCCAGCTCCAGCTCCATCTGGCCGGCTTCGACCTTCGAGAGGTCGAGGATGTCGTTGATCAGCGAGAGCA
>JACCZL010001015.1 GCA_013695975.1 Chloroflexota bacterium | reverse complement strand
CGGTCGCCGTAGAGCAAGACGCTGTTGGCCGGGAAGCCGGCCAAAAACTGGTCGGTGTTGCGGAGCACCAGCTCGCGCTCGCGCTCGTAGCCGACGAGCTGGTCCAGGCGGATCGGGTCTGGCGCCGGCAGCCCCTCCAGGTGGCCGCGATCCCCATCGCGAACCCAGCGAAAGGCCCGGAAACGCCCAAACAGGCCGGCCCCGATCAGGGCGAAGTAGGCTGCCAGCTCCGGCGCCCGCGCCGACCAGTCGTCGACCCCGGCCAGGCGGGCCTTCATCTCCCGCCCGGCCGCTCCATGCAGCCCGGCCCCCGCTTCGAGTGGCGTGAACTGCCCCCAGCTTACCCAGGGCTCGTCCGGCTCGGTCGGGCCCCCGATCGACGCGACGGGCGAGCCCGCGGCTGTCCCGACGCCGCCGGCCGCGTGGGCGGCGGCCCCGGCCAGCCGCTCGGCGTCGAGGTCGAAGAGCGCTCGCAGCGTCGCCAGGTCACGCCCGGTCTGGCGAAGGAGGGACTCGCCGATCCGGTCGAAGCCAGAGCGCTGGGCCTTGCGACTAAAGGCGTTCTCGTCCGCCAGCAGGCGATCGAGCAGGTGGTTCTGCCAGGCGTCGCCCACTAGCGGCTCGGGGTACAGCTCGGCCTCCTCCGCCAGCAAGGCGAAGAGCCGGCCGTAATGCATGCCGACCCGCACCGCGTCGGAATCCGCCACCAGCACCTCGAGCAGCTCGAGGAAGGCTCCCCCGATCTCGTCCTCGAGCACCCCCCGCAAGACTCCGAGCGAGCGCGCCCTGACCAGGTCGGCGCGGAGCAAGGCGACCCCACGGGCGCCGCTCAGCGACAGGATATGCTCAGGGGGAGCGCCGGGAAGCGTCGACATGGGCGGGAGCATGATAGCCAAACCGCACCGTCGGCCGGTTCGATCGACGATCCGCTACGCCACGGGGACCGGCGCCTCTTCCGGCAGCAGGCCCTCGGCCCGCAGCTCCTGCCAGAGGTCGGACGGGATCGGGAAGCGGAACATCCGGACGTTCTCGTCCAGCTCGGCGACGGAACGGACGCCAGTCAGGACGCTCGCGACGGCCGGATGGGCCAGCGGGAACTGGATCGCGGCGGCCTTCAGCGGGACGTCGTGACGGTCGCAGACCGCCCGCAGGCGCTGGGCCTTTTCGAGCCAGGGGCGGTCGGCCGGCTCGTAGTTGAACGTCGCGCCCTCGCGCGGGTCGGCCAGGATGCCGCTGTTGTAGACCCCGCCGATGATGACGGCGATCCGCTTCTCGACGCAGAGCGGCAGCAGCTCCGGCAGCGCCCGCTGGTCGAGGATGCTGTAGCGCCCGGCGACGAGGAAGCAGTCGAAGTCGGCCTCCCGCGCCATGCGGGCCAGCACGTCGGCGAAGTTCATGCCGGCGCCCACCGCCCCGATCGTCCCCTCGCGGCGTAGGCGGTCGAGGGCCCGATACGCCCCGGTCAGAGCCTCGTCCTGGTAGTCCTCGGGATCGTGGATGTGCAGGATGTCGACGCGATCCATCCCGAGCCGCTTCAAACTTTCCTCGACCGACCACAACACCCCGTCCTCGCTGAAATCGAACACCGGGTTCACATTCGGAACGTCCCTGAAAAGGTTGGCTGTCTGTAGGCGCGGATAGGGTGGCGCCCCCTCCCGCAGTAGGCGTCCCACCTTCGTGGCGAGCGTGAATTCGGCCCGCGGGAGGGTCGAGAGGACGTGGCCCATCCGCGCCTCGGAGGTGCCGTGGCCGTAGAGTGGGGCCGTGTCGAAGAGGCGCAGCCCCATCTCGAACGCCCGCCGAACCACCGCGTGGGCCTCTCCGTCGTCGACCGCGTGGAACAGCCCGCCGAGCGGGGCGCCGCCCAGCCCGAGCCGGGTGACGGTGAGCCCGGTCTTGCCCAGGGGAACGCGCTCGGTCGGATCCATCGAGGCTACACCTCCACCTTGAATGGGCTGGACTGCTCCGGCCGCACCAGCCGCCAGATCACGTCGTCGTACGGCCGCCCGTCGAGCATCCTGAACAGGACGGCCGGGTGGCGACAGGTCGCGTAGTAGAGGGCGTTCGCTTTGCGGTCGCCGAGGTCCTTGAAGTCGCGGCGGGCCTCGTCCTCGATCGCACGATAGCGCCCCTGAATCTCGGCGGCGACATCGTCGACCCACTGGCGGTAGTCGGCCGAGGCCGTGTCCTTGAGCGTCGCCAGCGGGATGCCCATCCGGAGGGCCTCCCAGATCCGCCGATGCGTCACGCCGGTCACCAGCCGGTGCAGGCGGACGTACTCCTCGAGCTTGATCTTCAGCCGTAGGCCCGACGCGAACTTGACGACGTAGCCCTCGCGGTTGCTCGCCTGAACCTCCGCCAGCTCGCGGAAGTCGGTGACCCCGTCATGGCGCTCGACTACCGGAAAGCCGAGCGACTCGAAGCCCCCGAGCGACAGATCCCTGCCCGTAGCCGTCTCGATCACCGCCAGCAGGACGATGTCCTCGCGCCGCCCGTAGTCGACGACGATGCGGTTCAAGGGGTAGATGATCTCGAATAGATAGGTCAGCCGTCGCTCGAGCCCCGCCCAGGTGTGGCCGTACTGCTCCCGCAGGATCCTGGTCCCCTGGACCGCCTGTGTACTGGTGAAGCTCCCGCGCGTCGCGAGGGCAGGTTCCGCTTCCGCCCAGTGCAAAATCCCAAGGCTGCCGTCGACCTTCTCGTAGACCTCGAACGGCTCGTCCAGCGGGATCGGTCCGGCCGCGGGGTCCCCCCAATTGAAGAACTTCTCGAAGGGGCGCTGGACGACGTTGCCCGCGCCGTCGAGGATCAGGCCGCGGCACATCCGTGTCTCGGGCGTCCAGCGCTTCTCCCAGGCCGCCTTCGGCGTGTAGTTGTAGATGTACAGGTCGGCCGTCGGGTGCTTCTGCACGCTGACGTACCGCTGCGCGACTAGCTCCTCGATCGCGTCTATTGGTATCCGCGGCGTCGCCCGGGTCGTGCTCATGTTCTCAGCCTTCGGGGAGTCTTGGGCGGACAGATTGTAATCCCGGGTGGCTCGGGCGTAGACGTTTCGCTCGCGGCCGTGTTAGGCTGGCGCCGTGCAGGCGGGCCGTCAGGACCAGGTGCTCGAAGTCGCCAGTGGGCGCGTCGTGCTCGGGGACAACCTCGATGCCGCCCGCACCTTGTCAGACGCCAGCATCGACCTGATCTACGTCGATCCGCCCTTCAACACCGGCCAGCGGCAGCGGCTGCGACGGATCAAGACCGTCCGCGACGAGGGCGGCGACCGCGTCGGCTTCCAGGGCCGGCGCTACCGGACCGTCGAGCTCGGGCAAGCCGGTTACGACGACGTCCACGACGACTACCTCCAATTCCTCGAGCCGCGCCTGGTCGAGTTTCGGCGGCTCCTCAAGGCCAGCGGATCGCTTTACTTCCACATCGACTATCGCGAGGTCCACTATTGCAAGGTTCTCCTCGACCGGATCTTCGGCCGTGCCTGCTTCCTCAACGAGCTGATCTGGGCCTACGATTACGGCGCCCGAACCAAGCGCAAGTGGCCGCCGAAGCACGACAACATCCTCGTCTACGTCAAGGATCCCGACCGCTACTACTTCGACCCCGATGCTGCCGAGCGGATCCCCTACCTCGCGCCCAGCCTGGTCGGCCCCGAAAAGGCCGCCAGGGGGAAGCGGTTGACCGATACCTGGTGGCACACGATCGTGCCGACCAACGGCAAGGAGCGGACCGGCTACCCGACCCAGAAGCCGCTCGGCATCCTGCGACGGATCGTCGGGGCCTCGTCCCCCCCCGGCGGCCTCGTCGCCGACTTCTTCGCCGGCAGCGGCACCACCGGCGCCGCCTGCCACGAGCTCGGCCGCCGCTTCCTCCTCGTCGACGACAACCCCGAGGCTCTCGACGTCATGGCCCGCCGGTTCGCCACGATCCCCGCGATTGAGTACGCGACCCACACCCCGACGAGCATACTGGACGGGTCTGCGACATAATCCAGGCTGGGACACCGGACGGTGACCAGAGAGCCGGCCAGAAGAGACCAGGCCGGAGGCGCAAGCGAGCCTCTCCATGATGACGCCCGAGCAAGCTGCCCGCCGCAACATCGACGCGGCGCTCGGCCAGGCGGGCTGGACCGTCCAGGACGCGAACGCGGTCAACCTGTGGGCCGGGCGCGGCGTTGTCGTCCGCGAGTTCCCTCTGAAGGGTGGCCACGGCTTCGCGGACTACCTGCTCTACGTGGACGGTCAAGCCATCGGGATCGTCGAGGCCAAGCCCGAGGGCTCAACCCTCACCGGCGTGGTGGTCCAGGCCGCCAGGTATAGCGAGGGTCTGCCCGCGCACGTGCCGGCGCCGGTCCGTCCGCTGCCGTTCCTGTACCAGAGCACCGGCGTGGAGACGCGCTTCACGAACCGGCTTGATCCGGATCCACGGAGCCGGCAGGTTTTCCACTTTCATCGGCCGGAGACCCTGGCCGGCTGGGTCGATCCCGAAGGGCGCGCGACTGCCGCGCCGACGGCTCAGCGGGCCGCTGAATCGTCGGTCGGCTATGGCTCGACGTTGCGCGGCCGGATGAGGACGATGCCCCCACTCGACGAGACCGGGCTCTGGCCGGCCCAGGTCACGGCGATTCGCAACCTGGAACGCTCGCTGGCCGAAGATCGTCCCCGCGCGCTGGTGCAGATGGCGACCGGCAGCGGTAAGACGTTCACCGCGATCACGTCGGCGTACCGCCTGATCAAGTTCGCCGGCGTCCGCCGCGTCCTCTTCCTGGTCGACCGGGCGAACCTCGGCCGCCAAACGCTGAAGGAGTTCCAGCAGTACAGCACGCCGGACGACGGCCGGAAGTTCACTGAGCTGTACAACGTCCAGCACCTCCAAACGAACCGGCTCGATCCGGTGGCGCGGGTCTGCATCACCACCATCCAGCGTCTTTACGCGATGCCGCGGGGCGACGCCGAGCTCGATCCGGCGCTCGAAGAGGGCTCGCAGTTTGACACCGGCGCCGGCCTGGTCCGCGAGCCGGCGCCGGTCGCCTACAACCCCCTGATCCCGATCGAGACGTTCGATGTCGCCTTCGGCAGCACCGACCCTGACCTGCTCTCGTCACTGGCTGGCCGGCTCGCACGACTCGACCGCCAGCTCGGCGCTCCCGAGCGCCAGGCGTTGGCCGAGACGGCCGGCGGGACGACGCTCCGGGCCATTGCTGCCGGTCTGGTCCAGGCGCTGGACCCTGACCACCACGTCGAGGCCGCCCGAGCCGCCGCGGGTTTGTCCGAGGACGCGGAGCCGACGCCCGACCAGGTCGCCCAGGCCGCGCAACGCTTGCTCCAGGACGCCGCCGCGCCACTCGCCACGAACGCTACCCTGCGCAACCAGGTCGTCGAGATGAAGCAGCGCTTCGAGCAGACGCTCGACACCGTCAGCCAGGATCTGGTGCTCGAAGCCGCCTTCTCCGTCGCGGCCCGCGAAAAGGCCAGCTCGCTCGTCGCGACGTTCGAGCAGTTCATCCGCGAGCACAAGGATGAGATCACGGCCCTCCAGGTGTTGTACAGCCGGCCGTATGCCCAACGCCTCCGCCTCGCTGACATCAAGGCCCTAGCCTTGGCGATCAAGGCCCCGCCGCGCGCCTGGACGCCCGAGGCCCTCTGGCGCGCCTACGAGACGCTCGACCTATCCAAGGTGCGCGGTTCCGGTGGACCGATCCTCACCGACATCGTGGCCC
>JACCZL010001010.1 GCA_013695975.1 Chloroflexota bacterium | reverse complement strand
TTTCCCCCTTCGGTCTGGCCAACTGGGTCGGCGCGGGGGCGACGCTCATCCTCGTGGGGCTGCTGCTCCTGTCCAACACGCTGTCCCTGCGCGTCCTCGGGGCGGGGCGCTGGAAGTCGTGGCAGCGCTTCAACTATCTGCTCGCGGTGCTGACGATTCTCCACGCCTTTGGATATCAAGTCACCCAGGACCGCGGTCGCGCCGCGGTCCTCCTCACGCTCGCGGTGGTCGCGGGAGTGGGCCTCCTCCAGATCCTGGGATTCCTGCAGACCCGCCAGGCGGCCGAGGCACGATGAGGGTTCTCGGCCGGGATTCCTTGCTCACCCGCTATGCCGTCCTGGCCGGGACCGACGCGATGGCCAAGATGCTGGGGCTGGTCATCGCGAAGCTCGCGGTCGACCGCTTCGGGGCGGACGGGTTCGGGGTCATCAACTGGGCCCTGTCGATCGTCGCGTACGCACTGTTGGTCGGGAACTTCGGGCTCGACACGTACGCGGTCAAGCTGGCCGCACGCTCACCCGAGTCGTCCCCGGACCTGGGCACCACGCTGATCATCATTGTGGCGCCGCGGTCTCCGTCTCCATCTCCATCACCACTGCCCTCCGGGCGCCAGTGGTACTATGCAACACTGACCGTAGGCGCACCGCTGACCGCCCGGACTCCGGGCGGCATCTGAACATCCGCACGCGCTCTGAGTGGCCTTGGGCATCTCTGAGAGGCTGCCAGGAGACATGACACTTCCGACTTCCTCGCAGACGCTATGACGGCGGGCATCCCGCTCATGCTCTTCGGAGTCCTGGTCCCGCCGACTTCGCCGTTGGGTTTTCTCAGGAGCGCACCGCCGGATCCCTCGGAAGACGTGCTCGCTGGGCCGGTTTCTTCAGGATCGGTCTCGTCGTCCTGGGATTCCTGATGATGACGCTGTACCGGCTACCTCGATGGCTGCCGAGCATTCAGCGGGAGAGGTCGCCCGCGGCGCGAGACAGCAAGATAGCTCCGGCCGCGATATCGGCAATCCTGGTTGCCGCGTCCATCTTACGCCTGTACGGGCTCGACGGCGGGCTGTGGTACGACGAAATATGGACGTATCTCCGGTATGCCAAGCTCCCGTTCTGGGAGATCATCACGACCTACGACTCCCAGAACCAGCATTTTCTCTATTCCCTGCTCGCACACGCTTCCCTCGCGATCTTCGGCGATAGCGCGTGGTCCCTGCGGCTTCCGGCCGTCCTCTTCGGTGTGGCCAGTATCTGGGCCCTCTATGTCCTGAGGCGCGAGGTCGGGAGCGCCCGCGAAGCGTTGCTCTCCGCTGCCGTGCTCGCATCCTCGTACCATCACATCTGGTTTAGCCAGAACGCGCGCGGATACACCGGACTGCTGTTCTGGACCATCCTCTCAAGCTGGTTGCTCCTGCGGGCGCTGCGCGAAGCGCGGCCACGATCTTGGCTGCACTACGCCATAGCCGGGAGCTTGGGAGTTTACACCCACGTGACGATGCTCTTCATCATCGCAGGTCAATTCCTCGTCTACTCCGACGCCCTGGTCGCTCGGCGCCATGAACTCTGGCAGGCCAGGTGGACCGGGCTGCTGGGGTTCGGCCTGGCCGCCTTCCTGACCCTGCTGCTGCACGCGCCCGTCCTGCCTCAGATCCTATCCCTCTACGCGCCTATGCTGGCCGAGCCCCTTTCCGTCAGCACCCAAGACAGGGTAGGCCCCCCGCCAGCCTGGAACCACCCTTTGTGGACCCTGCTCGAGTTCGCCAGGGGCATGGAGATCGGCCTGGCGAGCGGCCCGGTAGCGCTCGCCTCCCTCCTGGTGCTCGGGGCCGGCCTGGTCGGCTTCGCGCGCACCAACCTGGCGGTGATTCACTTGCTGATTGCCCCGGTCGCCATCTGCGCGGCCGTGAATCTAGCGTTTGGCCACCCGCTCTACCCACGCTTCTTCTTCTTCGCCACGGGATTTGCCGTCCTCATCGTCGTCCGCGGTGCCATGCTGTTGGGCCATGCCGGGGGTCGATTGGTGAGACTGCCGGCCGCGAGATCTGCCATGATCGGACCCGCCTTGGTTGGAGCGATGATCCTGGTCTCCCTACCATCTCTTCGCTTTGTCTACGGACCCAAGCAGGACTATGCAGGAGCCTACGCCTTTGTGGAGGCGAGCAGAGAGCCAGACGATGCCGTCGTCGCCGTCGGCGCTGCTGCATTCCCCTTTCGGAGCCTCTATGGAGCGGAATGGGAAATGGTGCGATCCGTCGAGAGTCTGGATGCTATTCGGTCCAACGCGAGGAGAACCTGGCTACTCTACACGCTCCCCATTGCACTCCAGGCCGCGCGGCCGGAACTCATGGCGACGATTCACCAGGACTTCAAGGTCGTCAAGGAGTTCGGAGGGACACTGGGTGGAGGGACGATCTTCGTGTGCGTCTCCGACGTACTACTTTCGCCGGTGTCGGCAGGCCCCTCTGATGTAGCACTCGCTGCCGGCCCCAGCCCGCCATCACTGCTCTCCGAGTGGCAGTGATCGCGTGAAACGGTCGCTGTAGGAATGGGCTCCGCGGCCTCGTTCTCTCCGACCTTAGATCAGGGACTCCCTCAGGAGCGCCGAAACTTGGAACCGACAGGAGATCGCCGAGAACCGAAGCAGCGTCGGCCGTCACTGCAGGAGCAGTACGAGTTGAGCGACTGGGGGGTCGTGAGCGGCCTCACGCTGGGGCAATCGGTCACTATCGGGGCCATCGCGGTCGTGGTGGCCGTCGGCGTGTGGACGGTGTTTTCTCTGGTCGGCACGGGTATCGCGCTGGCGTGCGTGGCGGCGCTCGTGCTGACGTCCACCGTTCACGGACCGCTCCGAAGGCTCAGCCTTGGCCTCGGCTACGCGAGCCTGGCCCTGTTCCTGCTGACCCTGGCGACCGGCCCCTGGACGGTCATCCGCGGGCGCCGGATGCCGGTCAGCACGATGTTCCGCCGAGACGTCGGCATCTGGGCCGGGCTCACCGGTTGCCTGCACGTGGTCTTCGGGCTGCAGTCTCACTTTGACGGCCGGATCGCGCTACTTCGCTCGGGACCGTGTGGTGCGCGCCGCCGAATCTGATCAGGTATGTG
>JACCZL010000472.1 GCA_013695975.1 Chloroflexota bacterium | reverse complement strand
CCTACGACGGCAAGCCGCGCAACTCGCCCAACGACGTGGTGGTCCACCCGGACGGCGGCGTCTGGTTCACCGACCCGCCGTACGGTACGTTCGGCGTCGGCGGCTACGAGGGCAACTACGGCGAGATCCACCTGAAGAACGCCGTGTATCGCGTCGACCCGACGACCGGCCGCGTCGACAAGGTTGCCGACGAGCCGGACTTCCCGAACGGCCTCTGCTTCTCGCCGGACTACGCGAAGCTGTACGTCGTGGACACCGGCGCGCCGAAGGAGATCCGGGTCTACGACGTGGTCGACGGCGCGCGGCTGGTGAACGGGCGGCTGTTCAACGACATGAAGTTCACGGGCCGCCACATCTTTCCGGATGGCGTGCGCTCCGATATCGACGGCAACATCTGGTCCGGTGCCGCCGCGACCGGCCCCGGCTACGACGGGGTGATCGTCTTCTCCCCGGAGGGCGAGCCGATCGGCCAGATCCTGCTGCCGGAGGGCTGCGCGAACGTCTGCTTCGGCGGCCCGAAGCGCAACCGCCTGTTCATGACCGCCAGCCAGTCGCTCTACGCCGTCTACGTCAACACGCGCGGGGCGCACATCGCATGAGGGCGGCGGCCCGGCGCGGCGGCCCAAGGTGATCATCGAGCGCCCAAGATGATCAAGATGATCATCGATGTGCGCATGAGCAAGTTGGCGATCGAGGACGGTCGGATGATCATCTTGGGGCGGAGCATGGGCGGAGCATGAGCGGAGCATGAGAGGGGATACCGATGACGAGGGTGCTTCGCGCTGACCGCGACCAGGTTCTGGCCTTTCGCCTGGACAGCCATCACCTGGGCCATCGGCGACCGCTCGGGGCGTTGCTCGAGGTGGCCGGGGCCTGTGGGGTTCGGAATACGCCGCCCGGCTCGGCCGCGCTGGCGCTCCACGCTCGCGTCGCCGACCTGACTCCGGACGCCGTCGAGCGGGCCCTCGCCGAGGACAAGACGCTGGTCGAGGTGCTGGGCGCGCGGGCCTCGCCGCACTTGGTCCCGGCTCGTGACGCGGCGGTCTTTACCCTCGGGGCGTTGCCCGCGGACGAGGCGTCCCTCCGCGCGGCCCTGTTGTCCCTCGCCCCCGCTCTCGAGCAGGCCGGACTGCCGGCGACCGAGGCGCTGGAGCAGGCGGCCGAGGTCGCGCGGGCGGAGCTGGAGGGTGGGATGCTGGCGCGAGGCACGCTGAGCGGGGCGATGACTCGACGCCTGCCCGACGTGCTCGGTCCCTGGTGCGCGGCCTGTGGGGCACGGCACGTCCACGAGATGCTGTTTCGGATGGTCGGCGTACGCGGGGTGTTCGTCGTCTCGCGCACGGGCAAGGACACCAGGTATGTGCGTACCGACCAGTGGCTGGGCGCCACGCCCGACGGCGACCGTATCGGACCGCGCGCCGAGCTGCTGCGTCGCTACCTGGGCTGCTATGGTCCATCGACCGCCGAGCACTTCGCGGCGTGGACCGGCATCGCGCCCGCCGACGCTCAGCGCTCCTGGGACGACGTCGCCGAGCAGCTCGTCGCGGTCGACCTGGGCGGCGGCCGCGTCTGGCTACACGCCGCCGACGTCGCTCGCCTCGAGAGCCCGGCGACGCCGACCGGCGTGCGCCTGCTGCCGCCGTATGACTCGTATCTCGACCAACGCGACCGCGCAACGCTGGTCCCCAACAAGGCGCTGCACCGCCGCCTCTGGCGGATCATCGGCAACCCGGGCGTGGTGCTCGCGGACGGACAGATCGTCGGGCTCTGGCGGCCACGGAAGCAGGGCAAGCGGCTGATCGTCACCGTGGAGACCGTCGCGTCGGTGGCGCGGAAAGCGCGCGCCGAGATCGAGGCCGAGGCGACGGGCCTCGCTCCGTATCGAGGCTGTACGTCGGCGGAGGTCGCGTTCGCCGACGACTAGAGCCTCCCGAGCTGATTGACGCTGCCCCTGCCGCGCGCTACGCTGGGAGTGGACAACCCGGTCAGTAGGAGGACGGCATGACGGCGAGCGAGCAGTCTTCCAGGGACACCCTGTGGCGGATGGCGAACGCCTACCAGGTCTCCCAGGCTATCCACGTGGCGGCGACCCTCGGGATCGCCGACCTCCTGTGGGACGGTCCTCGGAGTGTGGACGAGCTGGCCGCGGCTACGGGGAGCCGGGCGACGGCCCTCTATCGGCTGCTGCGCGCCCTGGCCAGCGTCGGGGTGTTCGCCGAGGCTGACGGCCGGTTCAGTCAGACGTCGCTGTCGGAGTACCTCCGGACGGATGCGCCCGGCTCGGTGCGGGCGTGGGCGATGTACATGGGGCGGCCGTACGTCTGGTCGCCCTGGGCCTACCTGGGTGACAGCGTCAGGACCGGCGAGCCGGTCTTTCCCGCGCTGCACGGAACGAGCGCTTGGGACTATCGAGCGGCGCACCCTGAGGAGGGCGCGATTTTCGACGCCGCGATGACGGGCCTCTCGGCGGCCGCGGCCGCGGCGGTGGTGCGCAGCTACGACTTCTCCCGGATCCGTGTGCTGGTCGACGTCGGCGGCGGGCAGGGCGAGCTGCTCGCGGCGATCCTGGCGGCGAACCCGGCCGTGCGTGGCATCCTGTTCGACCAGCCTCACGTCGTCGCCGGCGCCGGGTCCGTGCTGGAGCGGGCCGGGGTGGCCGATCGCTGCGAGGTCGTTGGCGGCAGCTTCTTCGAGGCGGTGCCCGGCGGGGCGGACGCCTACCTGCTCAAGAGCGTCGTCCACGACTGGGACGACGCCCGGGCAGTCGAGATCCTCCGCGGATGCCGCGAGGCCATGTCGGACACCGGCAGACTCCTGCTGGTCGAGGGCGTCATCCAGCCGGGGAATGAGCCGGACCGGATGAAGCTCGTGGACCTCCATATGCTCGTGATGCACGGGGGGCAGGAGCGAACCGCCGAGGACTTCCAGAGACTCTACGCCGAGGCCGGGTTCCGGCTGACCGGGATCATCCCGACCGGATCGCCCTCCAACATCGTCGAAGGCGTCCCGGCCTGAGTCGAGGTCGGGCCGCTTGTCCGCCAGCAGCCGCGGGGTCCAGCGCCTCCGCCCCAGCGGCTGCGGGCTGCAAGCCAGCACGATCAGGTGTGCCTCCTGCCCGCCATCGAGCTTTCGGCAGTACTCGCGTCGAGGTGGCTGTCGCCGGAGCCCTGACTCCAGCTCGTGCTCGACGAACCGACAGCGCACTCGCGCCACGGTCGAGAGGCTCAGGTTGCCCGTTCAGGCTTGACAGGCCTGGCAGCGAGGGGCATAGTGGCCGCGCCCGAGGCATGGGTAACGGAGGGGGAAGATGAGCCGACCGAGCGAGCCCCAAGGCGGGGATGTGGCACAGGCCCAGGCCGCCTTGCAGCAGATGAGCAACGGATACTGGGCCACCCAGATCATCTACGTGGCGGCGAAGCTCGGGATTGCCGACCTGCTGAAGGACGGCCCGCGGGGCATCCATGCGTTGGCGGAGTCCACCGAGACGCATGCGCCGTCGTTGTACCGCCTGATGCGGGCCCTGGCCGGCCTCGGCGTGTTCCGGGAGAACGAGGCCGGGGAATACGAAACGACGGCGCTCGGGCGCTGCCTCGCGAGCGGGAGCCCCGGTGCGCTGCGAGCCAGGACAATCCTGAACGGCGAGGACTGGTACACGGGGTGGGGCGGCCTACTCCACAGCGTGCGCACCGGCGAGACCGCCTTCGATCACATCGCCGGGAGGTCGTTCTTCGAACACCTGGCCGCGAACGCTGAAGCCGCCGCCGTCTTCAACGAGGCGATGGCCAGCTCAACCGAGGGCGCCGCCAGGGCGGTGGCGGACGCCTACGACCTCTCCCAGTCCAAGACCATCGTCGACGTGGGCGGCGGGACCGGTGCGTTCCTGGCCGGCATCCTGCAGGCCAACCCGTGGGCGCGCGGCGTCCTCTTCGACCGCCCGAACGTCGTCGCTGCCGCTGGAGGGCTGCTCACGAGGGCGGGGGTGGCAGATCGGTGCGACGTGGTGGCGGGCGACTTCTTCGAGGCGGTGCCGGGCGGCGGGGACGTCTACATCTTGTCGTGGATCATCCATGACTGGGATGACGACCGCGGCGTCACGATCCTGAAGAACTGCCGACGGGCGATGGCGGACAACGCGCGGCTGCTCGTGATCGAGCAGGTGATCCCGCCCGGCAATCAGCCATCGCTCGGCAAGCTCTACGATCTCCACATGCTCGTGCTGAGCGGGGGCCGTGAGCGCCGCGAGGACGAGTACCGAGCCCTCCTCGCGGCCGCCGACCTCCAGCTTGCGAGGATCATCCCAACCGACGTCCCTCGGAGCGTGATCGAGGCACTGCCGCGGTAGAGCCACGAGACGGCCTCGACCTCATCGGTGAGCCTTGCGGGCAAGGTCGTCGCGACGGGTGGGCTGATCGGACGGCACCCGTCAAATCACGGTTGACAGGGCACTGGTACCCTGTCAACTATGAATTGACGGGTGCGGCACCTGCACCTCTGCCCGCCAGGGCTGCAGGGCTTGATGGCGGGCCGGCCGCCGAGGGAGACGGCGTCGGCCATGAATCGGACAGCGAGGGTTACTCGGCCAAGTAGCGCTCGACGACCCGCACGAACATCTTGACGCCGAGCGATAGGGCTGACTCGTCGAGGTCGAAGCTCGGGTTGACCTCTCGCGCGACGAGCGTATGCAGCGCCGTGACCACCTGCGCCGCCACCAGCACGGTGTCGACGCAGAGGTGCGGCCTGGCGGCGTGGCCGCCCTGACCGATGATCTCGATCCTGAACGTGTCCGCGACGATCGCGCGTCGCTCTCGGATCGCGTGGCCGCTCACCGACCGTTCGTCCAGCGGCATGACGGCATTGGCGCTCAGCGCCGGATGCCCGCTGGTGGAGGCGACCACCGGGAGTGTCGAGCCGTCGATCCGAAGGATGACGGCCTCATCGGCATTCGTCAGTCGCGCGGCACTCGCCACGAGCGTTCCCAGAACCGTGTCCAGGCTTGTGGGTGCTGAGGCGATCGCCCGCAGCACCTCGGCGGTGGCCGTCTGCTGCTCCACGGCCTCGGTCAAGTCGTGGTCGCGGCGCTCCAGCTCCTCGAACAGGCGGGCGTTCTCTTGCCCGAGCCGGATGTTCTCCTGCTCGAGGTCCGCAGGCCGCTGCCGAAGGGCGGAGGACCGCGGGGAAGAGTCCGGAATCTGAGCAGTCATTCGGCCCCCCCCCACCTCGCACCCGGTCACCGTCACTATGCCCCCCGCTGCCGCGCCTGTCAAACCTGAGCGGGCAACACATGTGCGGGCACGCTTCGGCATGAGCAAACGATACGTGGGCACCCCCGAGTGCGAACGGGCAGTGCTCGGCCAGCGGGTCGCCGCCGGCACAGGCCCCGCCCGCGACCTCACCCACGCCCGGATCCTCCTCAAGACCGACGCCGGCTCGGACGGTCCCGCTTGGACCGACGGCAGCGTTGCTGAGGCGCTGGACGCCGGCGTCTCGACCGTCGAGCGGGTCCGCAAGCGCTTCATGGCTCGCCAATCGCTGGGGCATCCCACCCGAGCAGAGCGGCGAGTTTGTCTGGCGGATGGAAGCCATCCTCAGCGTCGACGAGCGACCGGGCCGGCCCAAGCGCCACAAGCCCAGGCGAAGGAGTAGTAGAAGGGACCCAGTGCCCTGTCGACCGTGATTTGACGAGTGGCCGCACATGGTCCATAGTCTTGCAGCGGCGGTCGAACTCCTCGAGAGGATGAAGGCAATCCGTACCAAGGTGCCGACTGGTGGCGCCGCGGACGGCGGAGGAGCAGTCGGAACAGGACTGATCATCATCGACTGGAGCGGACCCAACCGGCAGGAAGCCTGAGCAGGGGGCATCACGATGTCGGCGGAGCAGCGAGCCACCGAGCGCATTCCTGGTTACTGCGCCCTGTGCATCTCGCGCTGCGGGTCGATCGCTGTAGTCGAGGCCGGCCGCTTTGTCGCCCTGGAGCCGGATCCGTCGCACCCCACCGGCCAGGCGCTGTGCGCCAAGGGGCGGGCGGCACCGGAGCTTGTCTATCACCCGGACCGGCTGCTGTATCCCCTGATGCGGACGCGCCCGAAGGGCGACACGGACCCGGGCTGGGAGCGGATCGGCTGGGACGAGGCGCTCGACCTGACCGCGGCCAGCCTGCGGCAGCTCGCGGAACGCCACGGACCGGAGAGCGTCGTGTTCAGCCAGGTCTCGGCGTCCACGTCGGCAATCGTGGACTCGGCGGCCTGGATCCAGCGGCTGATGCGGGCCTTCGGCAGCCCGAACCTGTGCAATTCGATGGAGCTATGCGGTTGGGGGCGGACGTATGCCACCCGCTTCGCCTATGGCATCGGCATGGGTGTCACGGGCACCCCGATGCCGGATCTTGAGAACGCCGGCTGCATCCTGTACTGGGGCTACAACCCGAGCGTCGCGCGACTCTCCCATGCGACCGCGACAGTGGCGGCGCTCAGGCGTGGGGCTCGCCTCATCGTGGTCGATCCGCGCCGCGCCGGGCTCGCCAGCAAGGCCGACCTCTGGCTGCAGGTGCGGCCCGGCTGCGATGCGGCGCTCGCCCTCGGCATCGCCAACATCATGATCGAGCGTGGCTGGTACGATCGCGCCTTCGTCCGCGACTGGACCAACGGCCCGCTCCTGGTCCGCTCGGACAACGGCCGATTGTTGACCGAGGCCGACCTGTCGCCGGAGGGGAGCCCGCGCGCGTACGTCGCCCTGGACGTGGTGACGGGGCGTCCGCTCGCCTATGACCCGTCCCGTCGACGCTACGAGCGGGATGGCGCCGACCCAGCCTTGTTCGGCGAGTACACGCTCGAGACGCCGCGCGGCGCCATCGCCTGTCGGCCGGCCTTCGAGCTGTGCGCCGAGGCCTGTCGGCGCTACTCCCCCGAGGCGGTCGAGGCGATCTGCGGGGTGGAGCGCGACCAGGTCGAGCACGCCGCGCGGCTGCTCTGGGAATCGCGACCGGTCGCCCACTACGCCTGGAGCGGCGTCGAGCAGCAGACCAACACCACCCAGATCTTCCGCGCCATTTCGCTGCTCTACGCGCTGACCGGCAGCTTCGACGCCCCTGGCGGCAACGTGCTCTTTCCAGCCGTGCCGTCCCGCAACGTCGCCGGCGAGGACATCCGGTCGGCGGACCAGCTCGCCCCGGCTCTCGGCCGGGCGGACCGACCCCTCGGCCCGTCCCGCTGGGGAGGAGGGGTCACGACCGACGAGGTCTATCGCGCCATCCTGGAGCAGCAGCCCTACGCCGTCCGCGGGCTGGTCGGGTTCGGGGCCAACCTGCTTCTGGCCCACGCCGACGTCCAGCGCGGGCGCCGGGCGCTGGCGGCGCTCGACTTCTACGTTCACGCCGACCTGTTCATGAACCCGACCGCCGAGCTGGCCGACGTCGTGCTGCCGGTCGCGACGCCCTTCGAGCGGGAGGGGCTCAAGCTCGGCTTCGACATCAGCCCGGCGGCGCAGTCGCTGGTCCAGCTCCGGCGGCCGGTGGTCGAGCCGTGCGGCGAGGCGCGCTCGGACACCGACATCGTGTTCGACCTGGCCTGTCACCTCGGCCTCGGCGCCCACTTCTGGGACGGCGACGTCGAGGCCGCCTACCGCCACCAACTCGCCCCGTCCGGCGTCTCGCTCGAGGCGCTCCGCGAGCACTCGGGTGGGGTGCGGGTGCCGCTCGAGACGCGCTACCGCAAGTACGCCGAGGAGAAGGATGGCGTCCCGCGCGGGTTCGCGACGCCGACGGGCAAGGTCGAACTCTACTCCGAGACCCTCTTGGAGCACGGCTATCCGCCGCTGCCGGAGCACCAGGAGCCGCTCGTGAGCCCGCGGTCACGACCGGACCTAGCCGAGCGCTACCCGCTGGTCCTGACCTGCGCCAAGAATGCGCAGTTCTGCGAGAGCCAGCACCGTGGGCTACCCAGCCCGCGGCGACGCGCCCCGGACCCGGAGGTCGAGCTCCACCCGGCTGCCGCGGCCGAGCGCGGCATCCTGGCCGGCGACTGGGTGGCCGTCGAGAGCCCGGACGGGGCCATGCGAGCCCGGGCTCGCCTGAACAACACCCTGCACCCACGGGTCGCTTGTGGCGAACACGGCTGGTGGCAGGCCTGCCCCGAGATTGGCGCGCCGGCCTTCGACCCGTTCAGTCCGGACGGTGCGAACTTCAACCTGCTGATCGGCAACGCCGCGATCGACCCGGTCAGCGGCTCAGTCCCCCACCGGGCCTACCTCTGCCAGATCAGCCGCGTGGAGTGAGTCTTCAGAATCCTGAGGATAGAAAGCCCCTCAAGGGTACGGAAGCTGGGTCATTGAACGCACGCTGGCCTGGTTGTCCAAGTGCCGCGCCGTCCTGATTCGCTGGGACAAATAGGCCAGCAACTACCTCGGCCTGCTCAAGCTCGCGTGCGCCCTGCTGTGGTACCATCGCGTCCTCGGGCGGCCATAGGTCCTGAGGCCGGTGGGCATAGCTGCTCCGCCCGCATCGGCTGCGAGGGGGTGCCATGGGCATCTGGGCTAGCGGTTCCCCGTATGAGGCGTACGTCGGCCGCTGGAGCCGACTGGTCGCGCGGGAGCTCCTGGCCTGGCTCGCCGTGCCGAGCGGCAGCCGCTGGCTGGATGTCGGTTGCGGGACCGGCGCGCTGAGTGAGGCCATCCTACGGGACGCGTGCCCCGCTGAAGTGGTGGGCATCGACCCG
>JACCZL010000971.1 GCA_013695975.1 Chloroflexota bacterium | reverse complement strand
AACTCGTCGGGACGGACGAAGTTGCGCCGCCGCACCTCGGCCCGATCGATGCCCAGCTCGGCCGCGACCCGCTCGATCAGCCGTTCCATCACGAAGGTGGCGTGGGGACGGCCGGCCCCGCGGTAGGGGGTCACGATCATCGTGTTGGTGTAAACCGAGCGGAGCTCGACCCGGTAGTTGGGCACCTTGTACGGGCCGGGAATGCAGCAGGCGGTGATGATCGGAACGATGATCCCGTATGGGGTGTAGGCCCCGTTGTCGTGGAGGAAGCGGTCGCGGATGCCCAGGATCCGCCCCTCGTCGTCGACCGCGATCTCGGCGTCGTGGATCTGGAGGCGCTCGTGAACGGTGGCCGTGAAGTGCTCGCGGCGGTCCTCGATCCACTTGACCGGCCGCCCGAGGCGGATCGACGCCAGCGGCACCAGCAGCTCCTCCGGGTAGAACTGGAGGACCTTGCACCCGAAGCCGCCGCCGACGTCCGGCGCCTGGACCTGTACCTTGTGCTGGGGCAGGCCGAAGAAGTGGGCCAGGCCGTTGCGGATCCCGATCGGGGCCTGGGTGCTGGCCCAGACGCGGAGCGTCCCCTCACCAGCGTCCCAGTCGGCGACGACGCCGCGCGTCTCCAGCGGCATGCTCGCGCTCCGCTCGATCCGCAGCCGCTCGCGGAAGACGTGCGACGCCCGCGCAAAGGCGGCATCGACGTCGCCGACATCGCCGACGTAGTAGGCCGCGACGTTCGTCCCCAGCTCCTCGTGGACCAGCGTCGCCCCGCCCTCGACGGCCCGCTCGAGGTCGACCTGGGGCGGCAGGACTTCGTACTCGACTCGAATCAACTCGAGGGCGTCCTCGGCGGTCTGGCGGTCGGTCGCGACGACGAAGGCGATCGACTCGCCGACGTAGTTGACGCGATCCTTCGCCAGGGCATACTGGGTCTGGGGATGGGTCAGGGCATCGTGCGGGATCAGGAGCGGCGTTCGGTCGCGCACCGGCCCGAGGTCGGCGTGGGTCAGCGCCAGCAAGACCCCGTCGAGCGCGCGGGCCTCGCCCACGTCGATCCCGGTGATCCGGGCGTGGGCGTGCGGGCTGCGAAGGACGGCGGCGTGGAGCATCCCCGGCCGCTCGACGTCGCCAACGTAGCGGCCCTGGCCGGCGAGCAGGCGAGGGTCCTCCCGCCGCTTGATCGGCGCCCCGAATGTCCGCGTTGCCATCGAATCGTCTCCCGAGGAGCTACCAGCTACCGACCACTACCCACGCATCTCACGGCATCCACGAGCCGCCGTTGACGTGGTGGGTCTGGCCGGTGATGTAGTCGGCCTCGTCGCTGCAGAGGAAGAGGGCGGTCGGGAGCATGTCCTCGGGGCGGGCGATCCGACCGAGCGGGATCTGCTCGCCGGCGGCGGCGATCTCCTCCTCGGTCATGCCGCCGCGCGGTTGGGCCGTGTCGGTGAGGCCGGGGGCGAGCACGTTGACGGTGATCCGGTGCAGCGCCAGCTCGACCGCCAGGTTGCGGCTGAAAGCGACCACGCCGGCCTTGCTCGCGGCGTAGTGGGCCCCACGCGGGGTGATCCGGAACGCCGATCTCGAGGAGACGCTCAAGATCCGACCGCCCTCACCCTGTTCGACCATCCGGCGCGCGGCCGCCTGCGAGCAGAGGAAGGTCCCCTTCAGGTTCACCCCCAGCACGAAGTCCCAGACGATCTCGTCCATCTCGAGGGTCGTCGCGCGCGGAAACACCCCGGCGTTGTTGATCAGCACGTCGAGCCGCCCGAAGTGCTCGACCGCCTGCTGGACCAGCGCTCGGGTCTCAGGACAGCTCACGACATCGACGGTCACGCCCAGCGCTCGACCGCCCGCCTGCCCGATCAGCTCGGCCGTCTCGGCGGCGCTCGCGGCCTTTGCATCCCCCGCCACCACCGCCGCTCCCTCGCCAGCGAACCCGAGCGCGAGAGCCCGCCCGATGCCCTGCCCAGCCCCGGTGACGATCACCACCTTGTCCTTGAACCGCTCCACCCGCCTGACCTCCGCGGCGTCGACTCCGCCCACCGATGCTCGATCGGGCGTACTTTGCACCGACGCCGTCGTTTGCATTCCCGAACGCCCGGAGCATCACTTATAAACGATCGCCATCGGGGAGGGGAACGGTGCGGGTTTCGCGTCGGGCCTTCGTTCGGCGATCGACCGGGCTGGCGGCGCTGCTGTGTGGCGCGGCGCGGTTGGCGGTGCCGAGTCAGACCCTGGCGATCGAGCCGCTGCCCCAGCCAAGCCCTCCGCGAGCGAGGGCCCGCCTGCCGACGCGGACGTTTACACTCGGCCGATCGGTCTCAGGCCAGCCCATCGAAGCGACCAGCCTTGGGAGCGGACCCGTCGCCGTGGCCTTCATCGGCAACATTCACGGCGGCTGGGAGCCGATGGCGCGTGTCGTCGTCGACCTGGGGCTCGACTACTTCCTCGAGCACCCGTCCGAAGTGCCGCCCCGAACCACACTGTACTTCGTCCCGACGATGAACCCCGACGGCTACCAGGCCGGCCGCCCGCTCTGGGAAGACGCCGACGGGACCGGTGGGACGGGCGACGTAGCCCTTGCCTGGACCGCCTTTAATGCCCACGCCATCGACCTCAACCGCAACTTCCCCACAAATTGGTCTAGCGACGCCTGCGGAGGAGAGCGGGCTCGCCTGATCGGCGGCGGGCCCTGCCTGGCCGGACTCGGCGGACCGCGCCCCTTCTCCGAGCCGGAGACGCGCGCCTACCGCGACTTCATCCTGCGCCGCAACGTCCGCTGGGCCCTGACCTACCACGAGGACCAGACGCCGGCGGTCCTCGGCCGCGAGGGCGGCGGCGGGCCCAGCGAGCCGTTCGCGCTGGAGCTGGCCGAGCTGGCCGGCTACCCCTACGTGCCCACCACGACCGCCTACCCGGTCACCGGTCACGCCTGGGACTGGCTCGACGCCATCGGCGTGCAGGGCGCCGAGATTGAGCTCGAGTACCGCACTCTCGACCAGGACTTCAACATCAGCGCCGTGCAGCTCCTGATCGAGCGAGCTCTGGGGTGAAGGGTCGAGCCCAGTCCCCCCAAGCCGAATGATGCATGCTGCACGCCGAATGGTGATAGAAGCCGCTGTTGGTCATCGATCATGTCGGTCGGCCGCCGTCCGGCCGGCTCGGCGGCCGAAGACGGAGCCGGCCATCAGGCCGCTGCCGCCCGGGTAGTTGTGGTAGAAGAGGCCGCCTACCAGCTCGCCGGCCGCGTGGAGGCCGGGGATCGGGCGGTCGGACCGATCGAGAACTCGAGCGGCCGTGTCGATCCGCAGGCCGCCAAAGGTAAAGGTGATCCCGCAGGTGACCGGAAAGGCTACGAAGGGCGGGCGGTCGAGCGGCTGGGCCCAGTTGGACTTCGGCGGGTCGATCCCCCGAGTGCCCTTGCCGTCCTTGACCGACGGGTTGAAGTCGCCTGGCTGGACGGCGGCGTTGAACTCGTCGACCGTCCGCTCGAGGGCGTCGGGGTCGAGGCCCAATGCCTCAGCCAGCTCGCGGATCGTCGCGGCCTCAATACGGGAGGCGCCTGGGGCGCGGTACTCGTCCTCGCGGAGGAGCGGCTCGGTCCTGGCGTCGAAGAGCTGGTAGGCGACCGCGCCGGGTTGGCGCAGCACCTCGGCCCCGTACTTGGCGTAGGTGTAGTTGCGGAAGTCGGCGCCCTCGTCGACGAAGCGCCGGGCCTCGCGGTTCACGATCACGCCGATCGGGTAGGACAGCTTCGACAGGCGGTTGGTCAGCTCCCAGTCGCCACTGGGCGGCGCGCCGGCGTCCCAGAAGACCGCGTGGCAGCCGCTCCAGTGACCATAGGGCTGGGCTCCGGCCGCCAGGGCCATCTGCAGGCCGTCGCCGGTGTTGTAGGGAGTGCCGCGCACTTTGGCGATGTCCCAGTTTGGCCCGAGGTAGGTCGCCCGCATCCGCGGATCGGCCTCGAAGCCGCCGCAGGCCAGCACGACCGCGGGGGCGTCGATCTCTTCGCGCCCATTCGGCCCATGGCAGACGACGCCCGTCACGCCGCCGCGGGCATCTTGGAGCAGCCCCACGACCGGGCAGTCGTAGCGAATCTCGACGCCGGTGGCGATGGCCGCGGCGCGATGCTGCTCGATCAGGCCATTCCCGCCGTCGACCGTCCCGACGGCGAGGCCGCCCCAGAAACGGATCGTGTCGCCGTCGCGGAAGGACTGGCGGCGATACATCAGCTCCCAGCGGACCCCCTTGGCGTGCATCCAGCCGACCGTCTCGGCCGAGTCGCCGACCAGGATCTCGGCCAGCTCCGGGTCGCAGCGACCCTCGGTCAGGCGGCGCAGGTCGGCCATGAAGTCGGCTTCCCGATAGGGCGGCAGCACGATCCGGGCCGCCTGTTCGTCAGTCAGGCCGGGCAGGATCGGCCGCAGCGCGTCGAGGTCGCCGTAAGCCACGCGGAACGCGCCCGCTGTGAAAAAGCTGTTGCCGCCGGCCCGCTCAGGCGGGGCCTTTTCGAGCATCAGGACCCGCTCGACCCGCTCGCGGGCGGCGTGCGCGGCGCAGAACGCGGCGTTTCCCCCGCCGACGATGACTACGTCATAGCCTTGCTGCATCGCCACTCCGTCGCTCTGTCTATCGCCCGTATGCTCGATCAGCCGCGGGGGGCTGCCCCAAGATGCTCATGTCGCGCCCAAGATGCTCAAGATGCTCATGCATGTGCGCACGAGCATCTTCGCGCTCTGGATGATCGCCTTGGCCCGGTGAAGGGTTCGAGCCAGCCGCCCGAGCGGCGAATGACGCCTCGCTCACACAGGAGGATAGCGTCTGGCCTCATGCAGTAAACAGGAGCGGGCGGTTCGCGCTCACCGAGATCGAGGGCGTAGGCGCGGTCAAAACCCCGCAGGTTGGTCACCCACACCTGTTACACTGATCGTCATCGGTATCGGGCGGGAGTGCCTCGGCACCTGCCTGAGACGATGGCTTGCTCGAGAGGAGGCTGATTGGCGATGGCCGGCAGTTTGCTCCACGTCCTAATGCTCGGCGGGCTCCTAGCCAGTTCGACGGCCTGGGGGGCGCCGACTGCCCTGGAGCCCGTGGTGGGCTCGGGCAACACCATCAGCGAGGAACGGTCGGTCGGGGCGTTCACCGAGCTGCACCTGGCCACCATCGGCACGGTCGTCCTCGCCCAGGGCCCGTCCCCCGCGCTCGTGGCCGAGGGTGAGGACAACATTCTGCCGCACCTACGGACCCGGGTATCGGACAACCGACTGACGATCGACTTCGAGCCCGGCACCTACCATTTGACCCGACCACTCACGCTTTACGTGACCGTCCCGGAGGTGACCCTGCTGCACCTATCAGGCTCCGGTCGCCTCGAGGCCGCCGAGCTGGCCGCGGGCTCCCTCGAGGTCGGCCTTAGCGGGTCTGGAGCAGCGACGATCGGGCGCCTGAGTGCCTCGGCGCTGGCAGTACAGATATCTGGCTCGGGGGCCGCCACTCTCGCCGGCCAGACTGACCGCCAGGAGGTCACCTTGACGGGCTCCGGTCAGTACCGGGCCGGCGACCTGAAGAGTCAGCGGGCGAGCGTGGCGGTGCGCGGGTCTGGCGCGGCACGGGTCTGGGCCACCGACGCGCTCGACGTGACGATCATCGGATCGGGCGCGGTCGAATACGGCGGCGGCCCGAACATCACGCGGTCCATCACCGGGTCCGGCCGGCTTGTTCGGGTCGCTGGCGACTAGGCGCGGCGCCGTGAGGGAACGGGCCGCGGGTCAGACACCGAGCGCGCGCCGCGCCTGCCAGTCGCGGAGGACAGCCCGCGCGGCGGCCTCCAGCGA
>JACCZL010000470.1 GCA_013695975.1 Chloroflexota bacterium | reverse complement strand
GTCCGAGTCTGGCGGTCAGTTCCCCGTGTGCGTGCAGGGTCACCGTCGCCGCCGCTCCCGGCTCTGACATCGCCACCCCCAGCCTGACCTCGAGTGTGCCCAAGGGTAACCCATGCCGCCCGGGCCGTCGACGCCGAGTTCAGCCCTCGCCCCTGATCTCGCGCCGCCACCGTACGATCCACTCGCGCTGATAGGGCATCGTCGCCTCCCAGTCGACCGAGTAGCAGGCGTCGTAGTTGTCCGGGTACGCGGCGCGGACCTCGGGCGGGATGTGGACGTCGGTGCGGGCCGGTCGGAAGTAGCGCGCCGCGAGTAGCTCCTGCGCCTCGCGCGAGAGCAGGAAGTCGACGAACCGCTCGGCCGCCCTTGGCTGAGGGGCGTGCTTGGCGACGCCGACTGCGAACGCCGAGAGCGGCATGCCCTCGCTCGGCACGACGACCCCGACCGGGGCGTTGTTGACGTGCCGGTCGTGGAGGTTCGTCTCGGCGTAGTGGACGACCAGATCTAGCCTCCCCGCCCGGACGAGCGCGAGCGCCTCGCTGCCGCCCGCCGGGTAGCCGGCACTCCGCGGCCGCAGGCGCTCGAGGTAGGCGAAGCCTGGCTCGGGATGCTCGAGGCTCCCACCGCTCGCCAGGATCGCCCCGGCCAGGAAGATCAGGCCGGAGGCCGAGGTCGATGGATCGTCGTAGGAGATCCGCCCCTCGGCTCGGAGCAGGTCAGTGTAGCTTCCGGGCGAACTCGGGAGCCGATCGCGGTTGTAGACGAAGGCCGGCGTCCAGAGCGCCCACGAGTAGAATAGCCCGCCGGGATCGCGATCGGCCGGTCTCAACGCCTCGACGCCGGCCGGTGCGATCGGCTGGAGCAGCCCCGACGCGCGGAACCGTGGCCCGAGCGCCTGCCCGAAGCAGACCAGGCTCACCCGGGTACTCGCGCCCTCGGCCTTCAGCCGCGCCAGCGTGCTCCCACTCCCGCCCTGCCGCGGGGCGATGACCACCCTGACGTTCGGCTCTCGCTCGGCGAACAGCGCCAGCAGCTCCGGCACGTTCGGGTAGTCCGCCGAGAGGCCGAGCGCGACCAGCTCCACCGGTCGGCGGGACCGAGCGAGCGGTGCCGCGCCCGCCGGCTCGCTCCGCCTGTGGCCCGCTCGGGCATCGCGGAAGATCTTGACCGCCGAGGCGTTCAGGATCACGCCGAGCAGGACCTTCAGCAGCGCCGCCGGCACAGACCCGACCAGAGCGCCGCCGACCAGCGCCCCGATGATCGACCCGATGCCCATCGGGGCGACGGTCTCCGTGAGAGCACGCCGCTCGAAGGCGCCACGGCCGGCGTGCCGCACGACGCCGACGACGACGGTCGGTAGACTCACCAGCAGGCTTGCCGTGCCCGCCGTCTTGATGTCAGCGCCGAAGGCAAAGACGAGGGTCGGGATGATGATTTCCCCGCCGGCGACGCCGAGCAGGCTGCTGACCAGGCCGATGGTCAGCCCGAACAGAATGCCCGCCGGGATCCGCCATGTCAGCGCGTCCGGAAGCAACCCCGGCGCCTCCCCAGGGAGGAAGCCCTCGACAATCAGGGCGACACCGATCAGGACCAGCAGGACGAGGATGACCCGCTCGAGCAGCGCCTCCGAGAGGCGGTGGACCAGCCCCGTGCCGAAGAAGGCCGCCACTACGGCACCGGCGACCAGCGCCACGAGGGACGGCAGCAGGGGAGCAAGCGCGTCGAGGGACAGCGTGCTGGCCCGAATGGCGAGCGCCGCCGCGATCGTGATCAGGCTAATCGCCAGGTTCAGGGGGACCGCCCGGCGCGCCGGATAGCCCAGTGGCCCGGCCAGCACCGGCAGCCGAAATTCGGCGCCGCCCAGCCCGATCAGGCCCCCCAACAGGCCGATCGGCACGGCATAAAGGAACGCTACTCCGCGGCGACGCCGGCCTGGGGCCCCGCCCCTTCCGAGCTTGGACAACACTCCCTACGCCCCTCGTCCCTTGGCGGCAACCACCGACGGAGCCCTCGCGCCGGTTCGCGTTGCCCCACGTCCATCCGTACCCTCGACGAATCGGCCGCGCTCGAAGGCGAAGCTCTGGCTGACCGGCAGCTCGGCATCGTGCGTGAACCTCTCGAAGTGCTTGAGCACGGGATCCTCAAGCATCGGTCCCTCCGACCCGCCGGACCGCCACCCGCAGGACGACCAGGACGGCGAAGGAGACGATCACCAGGATCGCCGAGAGGATCAGCGCCGCGTCGAGGTCGCTCTCGAGCGCGGCGTAGATCGCCAGCGGCATCGTCTGGGTCCGGCCCTGAAACGAGCCGGCGAACATGATCGTCGCCCCGAACTCGCCCAGCGCCCGCGCCCAGCACATCACCGCCCCACCCAGCAGGGCCGGGAAGATCAGCGGCGCCGTCACGTACCGAAAGGTCGCCCACCCCGAAGCGCCCATCGTCCGAGCGGCCTCCTCCAGCTCGCGGTCAACCAGCTCGAAGCCCGCCCGTGCCGCCCGGACGTAGAACGGGGCGGCGACGAAGAGCTGGGCCAGGACGACCGCCGCCGTCGTGAAGCCGACCGTGATCCCGAACGATTCGAGGGCCGGCCCGAAAAGTCCGCGCCGCCCGAACGCCATCAGGAGCCCAATGCCGGCCACCGCCGGCGGCAGGACCATCGGCAGCTCGATCAGGCTGTCGATCAGCGCCCGCCCCGGAAACTCGCGACGGGCGAGCAGATAGGCCATCGGCGTCCCAAGGACGAGCGCCAGCGCCAGGGTGAGCAGACTGGTCACGGCGCTCAGCCGCATGGCCTCCAGCACGATCGGACGGCGCAGGGCATCCAACAGCAGCCCGGTCGGCAGCACTCGCGCAAATATCGCCGTCAGCGGCAGGGCAATCAGGAGCCCGAAGAGGGCGGCCCCGAGCAGCAGCAGCGCCATCCCCGTCGAAAACCGCCACCCCCGCTCTTTTCGGACGAGATCGTGCGCGCCTCGCCTCGATGCGCGTCGCCGACCGGGGGGATGAGAGGGGCTCAGCATTGTGACAGGCTCTGGCACTGTCGACGTGCTCAAGGCTGTGCTGCTGACTAGGCGCCCTCACCCCCGCCCTCTCCCAGAGGGAGAGGGGGCCAAAGCCCCCTCTCCCTCTGGGAGAG
>JACCZL010000469.1 GCA_013695975.1 Chloroflexota bacterium | reverse complement strand
CGGCCGGTCGAACGGGTCACGCCGGGGTTGAAACCGAGCGACCAGTGGGCGACGCGGAACATGTTCGGGTCATTGTGGCTGTGCATCCAGCGCTTGAAGACCTGCGCGTCGGCGCCACCCTCGATGTCGGTCACGACGCCGTCCTCCAGTGTGCAGATCACGGGCGATCGAAGCAGGCCGAGCTCGTTCGGCGGCCAGGCCGCGCCATCGAACACGAGCCGCCCGTTCTGGGTTGACTCGACGGGGTTCCACGAGATCTGACCGGAGAGCATCACCGCCTCGCCGGGCTTCTCGGCCGGCTTGCCGCGGAGGTTGACCGGGCGGTCCTGGTTGCGCCCAACGAAATCGGCGCCGGCCGGGCTGGTGATGCGCACCTCGTCGGCCTGTCCGACGAGACGGACCAGGGCCTCGCCAAGCCGCGTGACCCCCTGAAAGTCCACCCGAGCGATCGTGTCGACCAGCATCTGGACGTCCATGCCGGTGAGATTGGTGTAGCGCACGCCGTTGGCGATCGCCGCCCGAAAGGCATTGCTGTGCATGATGTAGGCGAGAGCGAACTCGATCCAGACGTCCGCGTTCGCGACCGCGCCGGCCACCGGCCTGGGCGGCTCCATCGCCGTCGTGGGTCGGGTCTCGTACCAGACGATCGTCGGCGTCGCGCCCGCCGCGGCCACCGCCTGCGCGGTCGCCTCGACCACGCGCCCATCGGTGGACGTGTCCGCCGTGATCACGACGTCCTCGCCCGGCCGAACGAGCATGACCTCCTCGACGAGCTTGCGGGCGCCGACGGCGACCTCGAAGCTCAGGTACTCGCGGCGCGACTCGATGCGGCTGAAGACCTCCATGCGTGTCGCTCCTTCGCCCTATCCGTCACAGCCGCCAGCGGGCCCGGAAGACTGACGAGAAGAACCCGTAGATGGCATCCCCGGCGATGATGCCGGCCGCGAAGATCGTCATCGGCGTCTCCGCCCCCTCGCCGTCGGCGCCCTTGTTGTAGAAGCGCAGGATCAGCACCCGGATGACGAGCCCGACCAGCACGGCCCAGCCGGCCAGTGGGTTCATGATCAGCAGGCCGGTCGCCAGCAGGATGCCCATCTGGCGGTTCGACCCCCCGACCGCCTGGATCAGGGCGCCGGGAATGGCCCAGAGCAGGATGTTCTGCAGCACGCTCGCATCCACCCCAGCCTGGATCGCCGCGACGTAGACTCGGTCCACTGGCGGGAACAGGTCCTGGGAGAAGTAGACGTTGTGGAAGAGGGCGACGATCACCCAGCCCACGGCAAGCCCGATCAGGCCGGCGATCACCTGCTGCAGCCGCCCGTACCGCTCGAAGGCGGGGTCCCGCCCCTGGCCGCGCAAGACCCAGCCGGCCTTGAGGTCGTACCCGGCGTCCGCGAACGCGGGGCCACCCGAGGCGACGAACCCGACCAGCATCGCCAGGGCCGGAGCCGGGAAGCCAATGATCATGCCCAGCACCAGGAAGATGAGCGCGGTGGCGAAGGCCGGGAACCAGCCGGCGTGCATCGCCGACATCCCGACGATGAACTCCGCCACCACGCAGGCGACCGCGGCGAAGATGATCCAGCCGAGCAGCGCCAGGAGCGGCATCTCGTTCATCAGCCCGGCGATCAGGGCGAGGATGAGGGCGGCCGCCACGTAGAGGCCAAAGCCCCAGACGAGGCCCTGCCGCATGCCGGCGTCCGAGCGGGTGAAGCCGCCGGGGGCAACCGCCAGGACGGCCGGGCTGCCCGCCACGCTACCCGCGGCCGTGCCGACGACTGGGGCGGGCGCCTGGTTCTCGCCGGCGCCCGCCTCGGCTCCGTGGCGTCGGAGCAGGATCAGGATGACCTGGATCATGGCGACGAGGCCCGCGCCGATCATCACGCCGTGGGGCATGTAGAGCGCGTTAATGTTGATGCCCGTGAGATCGACCGAGTAGCCGCGAATCAAGAGGCCGACGCCGAACATGCTCAGGGCGAACATGTTGCCGATGAAGGCCACGCCGAAGGCCGACATCGGGATGGTCAGCCACGAGCCGATCAGTCCCACGACGGTGCCATACACCAGGAAGAGAGCCCGCTTACCGCCCTGGTCGCCGGCGATGATCGCCTCGGCCGCCGCCACCCCGGGCGGCCAGGCGTTGCGCCCCGGAAACACCCGCGAGTCGAAGAGCCAGTAGAGCATGAGCAGGTCGATGAGCATGCCCATCGTGGCACCGATCAGCATCGGGGCCAGCAGATCGGGCCGCCCCAGCAGGACGGGAATCCCAATCGGCAG
>JACCZL010000963.1 GCA_013695975.1 Chloroflexota bacterium | reverse complement strand
CGACGATTGGCGTAAAGATCCCGATGGCAAATCGCAAGAGCACGCCCGCGAGCATGCCCATCACGATCTCCTGGGGGACCCGCTCCATCGCCGCCCCGAAGAGACCGGAGATGGCCAGCAGGAGGATCAGGAGCCCGGAGACCAGGTAGGCTCCGACCGCTTCGGCCAACGAAAAGCGCGGAAGCGTCCCGACCAGCAGGGCAGCGCCGGCGATCGACCAGGCGTTGCAAAGCGGCTGGCGGTAAAGCAGGCTCAGGACCACGCTCGCCATCCCGCCGCCCACCGCCACGGCAAAGATCCACGAGTTGATCTGATCGGGACTGAGCTGAGCGTTGGTACCGGCCTGTAGGACCAGCACGACCGGCCCGGTAAAGGCGATCAACGCCGCTACTAGCGCCGCGCCAGCCGTGGACGGCCCAACGTAGCGCGGCAGGTCGACGAGGTTGGCCCGCGGATTCGTCGGCGGCTCGAGCGAGAAGGGCCAGGACCGCAAGGTGGAGTCTAGCCGACGACTCGCTGGCCGGCCTTGAAGACCGCGACCACATCCCGCAGGTTGCGGACATCCTCCAGCGGGTTCGCCTCGACCACCAGGATGTCGGCCTCCTTGCCCGGCTCGAGCGTCCCGACCCGATCCAGGACCCCACATGCCTCGGCGGCCACCCGCGTGCAGGCCTGGAGGGCTTGCATCGGGCTCATCCCGCCCATCACCGCGATCTCGAGACCCTGGTAGAGCTTGCCGAACTCGATGTCGAAGGGTCCGGCGTCCGAGCTGACGACCAGTTTGGGGAGCATGCCCAGCTCGAGGAAGCGGCGGACGCTGTCGGCGCGCGCCTCGACGGTCGCCTGGCCACGGTCGAGCGCCGCCTGCTTCTCGGGCGACAGCCTGCCTTCGCGCTCACGCTCGGCCGCGAGATCACTGTAGGCGACGTAGCCGCTCCCAGGCAGGGTCAGGCTGGCGAAGAGCGGTGAATCGGCCAGCCGTTTGGCGACGTCGTCGTCCCAGCGCGGCCGGTAGGCCGGCCGCTCGGCGACGTGCTGGATCAGATCGGCCGGCTCGTTGAACTCAGCGTGCTCGATACAGTCGAGACCTGCCTCGACGGCGTTGGCGATCGCCCGGGTTGCCCGACAGTGGGCCGTCGTCAGCCGCCCGTAGTAGTGGGCCGCGTCGACCGCCGAGCGCAGCTCCGACACCGCGTACGACGGCAGCCCAGGGTTAGTGCCGGCCGTCCCGCCGCCGCTGGCCATGATCTTGATGTGGTCGGCGCCCTCGGCCACCAGCCGTCGGACCTGTCGGCGGATCTCCTCCTCGCCGTCGGCCGCGCCACCGCACCAGTGGAAATGCCCCCCCGTCGGCGTGACCGGACGCCCCGCGATCAGCATCCTCGGCCCGACCAGCAGGCCGCGGTTCATCGCCTCGCGCACGGCAAACATGATCCCGTGCCGAGCGCCGTTGTCGCGCAGCGTCGTGACGCCCGAGCGGAGCATGACCTGCGCGTTGTGGACGGCGGCGACGGCCATGAATTCGTTCGATGCCCCTTCCTCCTCCTCGTAGCTTAACCCCGCGCCGAGCAGGCTCAAGTGGCAGTGGGCGTCAACCAGGCCCGGCAGGACCGTCTCGACCCCGAAGTCGTGGACCGTCGCTCCACGCCTGAGCTCCTCCCGCCAGGGCTCGATGCGCCCCACCTTGGCCCCGTCCAGCACGACCGCCACGTCCGTCCTCGGCTCCCCGCCGGTCCCGTCGATTAGCCGCCCCGCTCGAATCACCGCCCGATCGCCGTCAGTGGTCACAGTTCCTCCCATCGACTATCCGTACCGCTCACGACGAGCTCGGCCTCAGAACTTGTCCCGCCAGCGCCCCGGTGTGGCGTCCGGCGTCGACGGCGACCCGCCCGTTGACGACGACCATCCGGACGCCCTCCGGGTATTGGTGCGGCTCCTCGTAGGTCGCCGTCTCGCGGACGGTGGCGGGGTCGAAGAGGACCAGGTCGGCGCGCTTTCCGACGGCGACGGTGCCGCGGTCAACCAGCCCGAGCTTCTCGGCGGGGCGGCCCGACATCTTGCGGATCGCCTCTTCCCACGCCAGGACCCTCTCGTCGCGGACGTAGTGGCCGAGGATGCGGGCGAAGGTCCCGTAGGTCCGAGGGTGCGGCTTGCCCTGCTCGGTCTTGCCGCCGATCGTCAGGCTCACGGAGTCCGAGCCGACCATCATCCGTGGGTGGCGCATGACCGTGCGGATGTCGTCCTCGCTCATCGAGAAGTAGATCGTCCCGACGTCACAGTCGGAGGTGTGCAGGACGTCCAGGACGGTCTCGACCGGGTCCGCGCCGCGCTCGGCCGCGATCTGCTCGATCGTCTTGCCGTCGAGTGAGCGCTCACCCCGACAGTCGGCGATCAGGATGTTGTCCCAGCCGATGCCCCGGCCGATCCCGCTGACCTGCTCGTCGCGCAGGCTGGCGACGAGCCGCGCGCGCTCGGCGGGATCGTCGAGGCGCGCCATCATCGCGGGCATGCCGCCCTCATGCGCCCAGGCCGGCAGCATCGCGTTCAGGCCGGTGCTCGAAGCGCGATAGGGGTACTGGTCGAAGTCGACCCGCAGCCCGTCGGCGTTGGCCTGATCGATCATCGCCAGGGTCTCATGGACCAGGCCCCAGACGCGGGGGTTCGACGCCTTGTGGTGCGAGATCTCGACGTTGGCGCCGGTCTCGCGGGCGATCCGCAGCGTCTCCTTGACGGCATCGAGGAGATAGTCCGCTTCGTTCCGCATGTGGCTGGCGTAGAGCCGATCGGCGGCGGCGACTTCCCTGGTCAGCTCGACAATCTCCTCGGTCGCGGCGAATGAGCCGGGTGGGTAAACCAGGCCGGTCGAGAGGCCCACCGCGCCGCCCCGTAGCGACTCGGCGACGTGCCGCCGCATCTCGGCCAGCTCGGCCGCGTCCGGCGCCCGCATCGCGTGGTCAATGACCGCCTTCCGCACCGAACCGTGACCGACCAGCGCCAGCACGTTAATCCCGAGCCCGTTCGCCTCGAGCGCGTCGAGATACTCACCCATCGTCCGCCAGGACGGCTCGATCCCGTAGCGGTCGAAGCGGCTCTTTTCGTCCTCGGCCACCGCCCCGATCCGTGGAGTGGGCGAGCTGCCGCAGTTGCCGATCAGCTCCGTCGTCACGCCCTGGCGGACCTTGCTCTCGGCGGCTGGATCGGCAAGGAGGCTACGATCCGAGTGGGTGTGCATGTCGATGAAGCCGGGCGCCAGCATCAGTCCGGTCCCGTCGACCACCCGCCCGGCCCCGCCCGGATCGATCTTCCCGACGTCTACGATCGTGTGGTCGCGGACAGCCACGTCGGCGACGCTCGGTGGCGCGCCGGTCCCGTCGACGAGCGTCGCGCCGAGGAAGATCAGGTCGTAGGTCCTGCGCATGGTCTTGCTCCTATTACCCGCGCCGGCGCCAGCGCGGGTCGAGGATGTCGCGGAGCCCGTCGCCAAAGACATTAAAGGCGACGACGACGACGAAGATCGCCAGGCCCGGAAAGGTCGAGTACCACCACTGCTCCTGGACGTACTTCCGGCCGATCGAGACCATTGCCCCCCATTCGGGCGTTGGCGGCTGGACGCCCAGGCCGATGAAGCTCAAGCTCGCGGCGTAGAGGATCACCTGGCCGAAGCCGAGCGTCGCCATCACGATCAACGAGGACAGGCTGTTCGGGATGATGTGGCGGAGGACGACCCGCGCGTGCGAGGCCCCGAGCGCTCGAGCCGCCAGGACGAACTGCAGCTCCCGGAGCTGGAGCGCCTCACCCCGAGCCAGGCGTGTGTAGCGCGGGATCTGGACGACGGCCAGCGCGATCACCGCGTTGACCAGGCTGGGGCCGAGCATCGCCGCGATCGCCAGCGCGAGGATCAGCGACGGGAACGCCATCACCACGTCGAGCGTCCGCATGACGACCTCGTCGAGCAGGCCGCGAATGTACCCGCAGGCGGCCCCGAGCAGCCCGCCGATCGTACCGGCTACCCCGACGACGATCAGGCCGGTCTGGAGCGAGACCCGGGCGCCGTAGACCACCCGACTCAAGATGTCGCGGCCGACTTCGTCGGTCCCCATCCAGTGCGTCCAGGTCGGCGGCTGGAGACGGCCGCGCAGGTCGATCGCGATCGGATCGTAGGGGGCGACAAGTGGAGCGAAGATCGCCAGCAGGACCAGGGCGACGACGACGCACAAGCCAAAGAGCGTGAGCGGGTTCCGATGGATCTCGCGCGCGGCAAAGGCCAGTCGGGCCTTGACCGTCTGGTCGTCGACCGCGCGGGCCGGCTGGACTACGACCGACGCGCCGGCCGGATCAAGAACGCTGCGCGGAACGGCCATGCTCGGATTTCTACTCGATCTGTGGATTGAGCGCGGTGTACAGGACGTCGACGAAGAGGTTGATCGTGACGTAGGTCGCGGCGATCAACATCGTCGCACCGGTGACGACCGGGTAGTCCAGGAAGAGGATCGAGTCGACCATCAGCTTGCCCATGCCCGGCCAGGAGTAGACTGTCTCGGTCAGGACGGCCCCGCCGAGCAGGGTGGCGATGCCCAACCCGGCGACGGTGACGGTCGGGATCATCGCGTTCTTGAGGGCATGGCCGACGACGATCCGGTCGAACGGCAGGCCCATCGCGCGGGCCGTCCGGATGTAGTCCTGGCCCAGGACGTCGAGCATGCTCGAGCGGAGCATCCGCGCGACCAGAGCAAGATAGCCGTAGGCAAGGCTGAACGCCGGTAGCAGGATGTGCAGGAGCGCGTCCCGGAACGTCGCCCACTGCCCGGCCAGCAGGCTGTCGAGGAGGTACATGCCGGTCACCTGGGGGGGGATCGACAGGTGCGGATCGAGCCGCCCGGTGCCGGGCAGCCAGCCCAGGCGGTAGTAGAAGAGCAGCAGGAGCATGATCCCGAGCCAGAACACCGGGATCGACACGCCGCCGACCGACAGGACCCTGATGACGTGGTCGACGACGCGGTTGTGGTAGACCGCGCCAAGGATGCCGAGCGGCAGCGCGGCGGCCAGCGCCAGGATGACCGCCACGATCGCCAGCTCGAGCGTGGCCGGGAAGGTCCGTAGCAGGGCCTCCAGGACCGGTACCTGCTCGCGATAGGACGTCCCCATGTCCCCTTGCAACAGGCGCTGCAGGTAAACCAGGTACTGGACCCAGAGCGGGTCGTCGAGTCGGAACGACGTCCGAATCGCCTCGAGCGTCGCCCGATCGGCCTGATCCCCGGCCAGCATCCGGGCCGGGTCGCCCGGCACCAGGTGCGCGACCGCGAACGTCAGCAGCGAAATGCCCAGCAGCACCGGCCCGAGCATCACCACGCGGACGCCGATGTAGCGCAGGGTCTTCATCCTAACCGCTCACCCATGTGGAGCGCCCACCCCCTGGGAGCGCGGGCGTCCCGCC
>JACCZL010000957.1 GCA_013695975.1 Chloroflexota bacterium | reverse complement strand
GCCACCGCTGGCCACTCGAGCGGCTTGGCGAGGCCCTCGCGATGGCCGATTCGAGGCCGGCCGACTACACCAAAGGCGTGGTGCTGCCCTGGAGCGGGTAGGGCTCGGCTTCGCGGGCGTGGGTTGGCTCGGCGAGTCGCTCGTCAAGGAGCTGTCGCGCTTCCCGCGGCTGCGGCTCGCCGCTGTCCAGGACGCCGACCCGGAACTGGCGGCTGAGATCGCCGCTCGCTATGGCAGCCCTCGGCACGGGACCGACTACGAGGCCCTGGTCGCGACGCCCGATGTCGACGTTGTCGTGATCTGTACCCCCAACTGGCTCCACGGCGAACAGGCCCGCGCGGCCCTGCGGGTCGGTAAGCACGTGCTGGTCCAGAAGCCGCTTGCCCTCACGCCGATGGACGCCCGCGCGACCGTCGACCTGGCCGCGCGTGTCGGCAAGCTGCTCGTCGTCGACTACAGCTACCGCTATCTCGAGACGGTTCGGTCTTTGCGGGTCGCGCTGCCCGACATCGGCCGAGTCGAGCGCGTCACGGCCACCTTCCACAACATCTACGGGCCGAGCAATCGTTGGCCGTTCGAGCCACGGCTCAGCGGTGGCGGAGCGTTGATCGATCTCGGCGTCCATCTCCTCGACCTGGGGCTGGACGCGCTCCGACCCCGCCGCGTCCGCCTCGAGGCGGCTGAGCTGTCGTTCGCCCGTGGCTACCCTGTCGAGGACGCCGCGCGCATCCTGGTGCGCCTGGACGAGGTCCCGATGACCGTCGAGGTGAGCTGGAACGCCGACCGCCCCCTCGCCGACATCTCGCTCCAGGTGGACGGTGAACGCGGCCGGCTCCGTTGGGAGAACGTCGCCGGCAGCTTCTTCCACTTCCGAAGCCTGCGAAACCGGGTGCTCCTGCTCGATCGTGAGACGACCCTCCGCGCGGACACCCTCGAGGAGCTCGATCGCGCCCTCACCCGCGGCGCGGCCCCGCCGATCCACCTGGAGGTCTACGACCTCCTCGCCGAGGCGTACCGCTCGATCGGCGCGCGTATAATGGGCCCGGCGCCGGAATGCTGATCGACGCTGCGCCGAGCATGGAGGTGACCCGATGGACCTTGGACTGATCGGCAAAGCTGCCATCGTCACCGGGGGCAGCGCCGGCATCGGCCGAGCCGTCGCGTTGCGGCTAGCCCAGGAAGGCGCTCGGGTCGCTATCTGCGCCCGAAGAGCCGAGCCGCTCGAGCAAGCCGCCGCCGGCCTCCGCGAAGACAGCGGCGGCGAGGTCCTGGCCGTGCCGGCCGATGTCAGCCAGGACGGCGACGTCCGCCGCCTGGTCGAGCAGGCCGTCGAGCGGTTCGGTCGACTCGACATCCTGGTGAACAACGCCGGTACCTCGGCGGCGTCCCCCTTCGCCGAGGTCGACGACGCGACCTGGCAGGCCGACCTGGACCTCAAGCTGTTCGCCGCGATTCGGACGATCCGCCTGGCGATCCCGCACCTCGCCGAGGCCGGCGGCGGCAGCATCGTCAATGTGGTGAACATCGGAGCCAAGGCCCCGCCGGCCAACTCCGTCCCGACCAGCGTCAGCCGCGCGGCCGGGATCGCCTTGACCAAGGCCCTTTCAAAGGAGCTCGCCCCCCAGAACATCCGGGTGAACGCCGTGTGCATCGGCATGATCAAGAGCGACCAGTGGGTCCGCCGCGCGACGTCACTCGGCCAGGACCTGGACCAGTATTACCACGCTGTCACGCGCGAGCGGGCGATCCCCCTCGGGAGAGTCGGCGAGGCCGAGGAGGTCGGCGACCTGGTAGCCTTCCTCGCCTCCGAGCGCGGACGCTACATCACCGGCACCGCGATCAACATCGACGGCGGCTCGTCAGCGATGGTTTAGTGGTCTCCAGGTAGGTCGCGGCGCGACGATAAGGCACGGACACCCTGACTGGCGTCCCGTCGCGTCCGCCATACTGCCGTCGTGAGGACCCGCGGGAGGTTGGGCATGGCGATCGGTGAGCGGCGGATGACCCTGGAGGAGTTCCTGCGGCTGCCCGAGGCGGAGCCGGCCCTCGAGTATGTGGATGGGGAGGTCACCCAGAAGGTGTCGCCACAGGGACAACACGGCGCCCTCCAGTATGGGGTGGCGTATCTGTTCAACGAGTATGGTTGGCCGCGGAGGCTGGCGCGGGCCTTCCCCGAGCTGCGGGCGACCTACGGCGGCGGCTCGGCGGTCCCGGACGTCGCCGTCTACCTCTGGGACCGCGTCCCGCT
>JACCZL010000930.1 GCA_013695975.1 Chloroflexota bacterium | reverse complement strand
GGGCCACTCGTACCGAAGGGCGCACGCCGTGCGCCCCTACGGGTCGGCGCCGTTTCCTGATCGAAGCGGCTCGCAACGCCGGCGCGATCGCGCTCGCGAGCATTCTGCCTCTCGGCGCTGCTGAAGTGCGGGCGCGGGTCGTCGGACGGACGGTGCGACCGCCACTCTTCCCGTTCGAGCCGCCGCCGGCCAGAGCGCCCGGCTTCGAGCTTGCCGGCCTGACTCCCGAGGTCACGCCGCTGCCGCTCTTTTATCGGATGAGCAAGAACGTCGCCGACCCTGTCGTCGACGAGACGGCCTGGAGCGTCAGCGTCGCCGGCCGTGTGCGGCGCGTCCTCAGCCTGACGCTCGACGATCTCGTCGCGCTGCCGCGGGCGGACCACTACATCACGATGGAGTGCGTCAGCAATCCGGTCGGCGGTCCACTCTGGAGCGCGGCGCTGTTCTCTGGAGTCCCGCTGGCCCGGCTGCTCGAGCGAGCCGAGCCGCTCGCCGACGCCGCCTGGATTAGCTTCGAGGGGCCAGACGGCCATCGCGAGCAGCTCTCCCTCGCGCGCGCCCTGGACCCGCGCATCCTCGTCGCGTATGGCATGAACGGCCAGTGGCTCGAGCCCGTCCACGGCTTTCCTGCCAGGCTGGTGGCCGCGGGACTGTACGGCTTCCGCAGCGTCAAGTGGCTGACCAGGATCGAAGTCCTCGACCGGCCAAAGCCCGGCCACTGGGAAGAGCGGGCCTGGACCGCCGCCGACATCCACACCACGGCCAGAGTGGACGTGGTTCGCCCCGAGCCGGTCGGCGCCGTGGCGGCCGGCGTGGCCTTCGCCGGGGTCCGCGGCATCAGCGCCGTTCAGGTTCGCGTCGACGCTGGGCCCTGGCAGCCAGCCGAGCTGCACACCCCGCCCTTGTCCGAGGTGATGTGGGTTCAGTGGCGGGCCCCACTGGCCCTCACCTCCGAGCATGGGTCCCGCGTCGAGGCCCGCGCGATCGACGGCCGTGGCGCGGCTCAGGACGAGACGCCGCGTGGCCAGTTTCCGAACGGCGCCACTGGTCTCCACGGACTCTCGCTGCGAAGCTGAGATCCGTGCAACGCTCGTCAGCATGAGCCGGATTCGCGGGCGGGCGCCCGGGTCGGTGCGTGAATCGCCCCTCCGTCCATGGGATGCCGTAGCGCTTCTGGCTATGGCGGCCTTTTCCTGGCGGTCCTGGGCAGCCTACCGCCGCTGGCCTCAGCTCACCGCCGATCCAGCTCGGGCGCTCTTGGCGACGGTCTCAATCGTCGTGCCGGCCCGCGACGAGGCTGAAAACCTGATGCGACTCCTGCCATCCCTCCTCTGTCTGGAGCCACCACCGTCCGAGGTCCTGGTCGTCGACGATCGCTCACGTGACCAGACCGCCAGCATCGCGGCCGGCTTCGGGATGCGGGTCCTCGCGTCGACCGAGCCGCCGCCGGGCTGGAGCGGGAAGAATTGGGCCTGCCGCCTCGGGGCCGAGGCGTCGAGTGGGGAGTGGCTCCTCTTCACCGACGCAGACACCTGGCATGCCCCGGAGTCGCTCGGGGCGGCCCTGAGCCGAGCGACGGCCGATGGCGCCGACCTGCTCAGCCTGCTCACCGGACAGGAGTGCCGAAGCCTCTGGGAGCGGCTCGTCCTGCCGTTCGCCTATGCCCACTACTTCGCGGCCGCAGCCGCGGAGTGGGCCAATGACGACGGTGCCCCATCGGCGATCGCGAATGGCCAGTACCTGCTGGTCCGTCGGACCTGGTACGACCGGGTCGGTGGACACGGCGCGGTCCGAGCGAGCCTCGGCGAGGATGTCGAGCTCGCCCGCCTCGTCCGACGGGCGGGCGGCCGAGTCCGCCTGTATCGCGCCGAGGCGCTAATCAAGGTGCGGATGTACCGCTCGCTCGGTGCGATCCAGACCGGCTTTCGCAAGTACATGGCCGGCTATCTCCGCGCGTACCCTCCCCACGGGGCCCTGGTGGCGGCTTCGACGGCCTCAGCGGGATTGCCCCTGTTCTGGCTCATTCGGGCCGCTGGCGGCCGAGCGCCCTGGTGGCCGGCCGCCGCCGCCTGGCTCGTCGGCATCGGCGGCTACCTGCCCTGGCTCCGCTGGTTTGGCGTCCATCCGGTGTTCAGCCTCCTCCAGCCGCTCGCTTACGCCGTCTTCCAGGGCATCGCCCTGGATGCCGGCGTGCGGAGCCTGCTCGGCCTGCGTGTCACCTGGAAAGGTCGTCGTTACCGAGCCTGATGGCACGTTGGACGCGCGCGATCGCCTGGCTGCCTGCCGATGCGCGTCGGATCCTCGACGACGGCGCGGCGTTCGGGTTTACTACCAGGCGGGTCGAACGCGCCCAGCAGCGCCGTGGCGCCGAGCCCGGGCGAAACCGCTTCGTCGTCGGGCTGGAGCCTGACGCCGCCTACGTCGCCCGGGCTCGCCGCGACAGTCGCGGACTCCCCATCGTGCGCGGCGGCGCGGCGGCGCTCCCGTTTCGGGACGGCGCCTTCGACGTCGTGCTCCTGCTGGACGTGCTCGAGCATCTGCCGAGCGAGGCGCCCGCCCTCGCGGAGGTCTGGAGGGTGCTCGCGCCGCATGGGACGCTTATCCTGAGCGTACCCTATCGCGGACCGCTGGCCGGCGCCGACTCCCTCAATCTCTACGCCGCCCTTCGAGAGCGGCTCCCCCGCCTGCTCCCGCTAGACGCCACCGAACAGGGACACCCCTGCCACCGCCACTACACCATCGCGCAGCTTCGCACCCATTTCGGCAGTCACTTCCGCATAGACCGCGTCGCCCGCACCGGCCTCGGCCTCGCCGAGCCGATCAACCTCCTCCTGCTGCTGCTCTGTCGCGGCCTGCTCCGATCGGACGCCGCCTATCGCGTCCTTCGCTGGGTTTACTTCACCGCCTACCTGCTCGAGGACACCCTCCCAGCCGGCCGCTGGGGCTACCACCTGATGGTGCGGGCGCGCAAGCTGTGAGCCGGTGTGCCTCAGTTCTGTGGCGATCTCTAGCCCTCACCCAGCCTCTCCCAGAGGGAGAGGCTGGGTGAGGGCTACTCCGAGTAGCTCACAATTCCGCGGCACACCGGACGGCGCCAAGATGTGGTCTAATCGACCCGTCGTCGGAAAGGACCAAACCGATGGATGAGCGTGGCGGCCTGCCGCTCGCCGAGCGGATCGACCCGAAGACGACCGCTGTGCTGGTCGTCGACGTCCAGAACGACTTCTGCCACGCCGACGGGGCTCTCGCCAGGCTCGGCGCTGACCCGACGGCGATCCAGGAGATGGTCCCCCGCCTGATGCTGCTCGTGGATGCCGCTCGGGGGGCCGGCGCAGCGGTCGTCTGGCTGCAGCTCCTCAACACCGAGTACACAACATCCGAGGTGGCGCACGAGCAGCGTCGACGCGCGCGACCCGGAACCGAGATGATCTGCCAGGTCGGATCCTGGGGCGGCGAGTTCTATCGAGTTGAGCCTGCCTCGGGCGAGCCGCTCGTCGCCGAGCGCCGCTACAGCGGCTTCGTGGACACCGAGCTCGACTTGATCCTTCGCTCGCGAGGGATCAAGACCCTGGTCGTGACCGGCGTGGCGACGAACGTCTGCGTCGAATCCACGGCCCGCGACGCCTACATGCGTGACTACTATGTGGTTCTGGTCGACGATTGCACCGCCGCCTACTCCCCGGCCAAGCACGCCGCCACGCTCGATAATATCGGCGACCATTTCGGTCTGATCGCGCGGTTCGTCGACGTCGTCGAGGCGTGGCGGCCGGTCCCCCTCGAGGCCGGCCGGTAGCGACCTGTCGGTTTCGACGAAAGATCGCTTGCTCGCCAACGTCATGCAGCGTACAATGGGCCAACCTCAGGAGTGGACAGGAGGCATCATGGCGAGAACAGCGCGGCTGCCCAGGCTGATGAGCCTGGTGCTGACGATAGGATTGCTGGCGGCGGCCTGCGCGCCCCAGGCGCCCGCGGGCAGCGGGGGCGGGGCCGCCCAGAAGCCGGCCGAGCTCAAGGTGGCGATGGTCGACTTCCAGTCGGGCGGGGCGGCCAAGTTCGGCGCAACCGCCCTTAACGCCGGCAAGCTGACGTTTGACCAGATCAACGCCGCCGGCGGGATCGGCGGCGTGAAGGTTAGCTACCAGATGGTCGATGAGGCCGGCACGGTCGACCAGGTGGTGACGAACTACCGCCGCCTGGTGCTCGACGAAAAAGTCGACGTGGTGATGGGCTACACCTCGAGCGCCAACTGTCTGGCGGTCGGGCCGGTGGCTGAGGAGCTCAAGAAGCTGACCCTGATCCACATCTGCGGGACCTACCGGTTGTTCGAGGAGAACAATTTCAAGTACGTGATCCGCACCGCCGCCCATGGCGTCACCGACAGCGTCGGCGCTGCCCTCTACGCCATCCAGGCCAAGCCGGACCTCAAGACCGTGGCGGCCATCAACGACGACTACGCCTGGGGCCGCGATTCCTGGGAGCTGTTCCGTACCGCCCTGCTCAAGCTGAAGCCGGACGTGCAGGTCAAGGAAGAGCTCTGGCCGAAGGCGTTCGTTGGCGAGTACTCGGCCGAGCTGTCCAAGCTGCAAGCCGCCAAGGCAGACATCATCCACACCAGCCTGTGGGGTGGTCACATGGACAGCTTCATCAAGCAGGCCCAGGCCCGCAACCTCTTCACCGAGACCCTGGTCGTCATGACCACCGGTGAGACCGGGCTGCTCACGCTCGGCAAGGACGTGCCGCCCGGCATCGCGATGAGCGGTCGCGGCCAGTACATGTACATCCCGGATCCCGAGCAGAATGCGCTGAACAAAAAATTCATCGCCGACTACAGCGCGGCCCACAACGAGATTCCGGTCTACCCGGCCTATCGGATGGTCCAGGCGATCACCGGGCTCAAGGCGGGATACGAGAAGGCGATGAAGGCCAACGGCGACCGCTGGCCGACCCAGGAGCAAGTCTCCGAGGCCTTCACCGACCTGACCTACGAGACGCCGACCGGCACGATCAGCACCAAGGCGAACCACGACACCCACCAGCAGTCGGTATACGGGATCACCGGCGGCCGGCCCGATCCACGGTTCGGCTTCCCGCTGCTAGAGCGTACCGCGGTCTTCCCGGCCGATCAGGTGAATCCGCCGCCCGGCACCAAGACCCTGGACTGGATCAACAGCTCGTTCGGCAAGCGGTGAACGTCGGCCGTCGCGGCGCCCCCGCGGGC
>JACCZL010000925.1 GCA_013695975.1 Chloroflexota bacterium | reverse complement strand
ACCATAGGCGGTGATCGATGCACAGCGGCGGGTCGGTATAGCGTGGGGGCTTGTTGGGCGAGTTCTCCAAGTAGTTCCAGGCCGGGGCCCCGCAGTCGCACCGCGGAACGACATCCGGACGCTCGGCTTCGTCCACCTCTTACCTCCACAGCGGGGTACTGGGCCGGGCCCCGGCGTCTGTGGCGCCGGGCTTGCGGGCGCTGATCAGGCGCCACCCGGCCCACGAGTAAAGGATAGGACGCGGGCCCGTATGTGGGCTCAGTCCGGCTCGATCGTGACCCGGAGGCCACGTGCGGCGAGCTGCTCCTGGTAGTGCTCGGCGCGCTCCTTGGGCGCCCGCGCGACCACCGATGCGCCGCTGGTGTGGATCTCCCAGGCGTGCTGATGGGCCTTCTGGCGGGTCATCCCGGCGATGACCCGGCAGAGTGCGATTTCCACGTCCTCGAAGGTGTGGCAACTGCAATCGAGAACCACAACGCGGTACGGCGGGAGCAGGCGAGTCAGCTGCTCCTCATCGATGTCCGGCTTCGTGACCACGGAACCCACGCTGGCGCGGGAGTCATCGGGTCGTGTGTGCATGGTTGACCAATCCAGCACGACGACCTTGTACGGAGGGAGGGCCCGAAGCCGCGCGCGAGTGTCCTCGTCGATGTTGGGTAGGACCGTGGTTTCGTTCACGCCACTAACATACCAGCCGTTGGGGCGGTGATCCAGAGGGGCTAGGCGCCTTGCGGCTCAAGGGCTGGCGCGAGCGCACGGGCGAGAGCGGTGGCTCGTTCCTTGTCGTCGGGGGCGAGGGCGCCGTCGAGGACGGCGGCGAGGAGGGCCTCTTTGATCGGCTTGATCCATGCACCGGGTGGGCGGTCGAAGAGGGCCATCAGCTCGTTGCCGTCGAGGGGGCTGGCGAGCTTCTCGATGTCTTCTCGGGCGCGGAGCTCGGCGATTCGGGCCTCGAGGGCGTCGACGCGCTCGGCAGCGGCGCGGACGCGCTCCGGGCGGCGGCTGGTCACGTCGGCACGGGAGAGGGCGAGCAGGTCTTCCAGGCCCCCGCCGGCCTCACGGACGAATCGGCGCACGGCTCCATCGGTCCAGTCGTCGTCGTAGGAGTTGGCGCGCTGGTGCATGCCGACGAGGGCGCAGACGCGCTCCGCCGTGGGGCGGTCGAGGCGCAGGCCGTCGAGGATCTTGCGCGTCATCCGCTCGCCGACGTGTTCGTGGCCGAAGAAGTGGACTTGGCCGTCTTCGACCGTGCGCGTGCGCGGCTTGGCGATGTCGTGGAGGAGGGCAGCCCAACGCAGGGTCGGCGTCGGCGGCGCCTGATCGACCACTTGCAGGGTATGCTCAAACACGTCCTTGTGGTGGTAGGTGTCCTGTCGCATGCCCTGCATCTGGAGAACCTCGGGGATGATGTGGCGCATCAGCCCGAGCTCCGAGAGCATGCGCAAACCAGCTCCAGCTCGTGGCGCGAGGAGGATTCGGAGCATCTCCTGGGCAATCCGCTCGCGACTGATTGTGCCGAGGCTGTCGGCCTGCTCGACGATCGCCTGGGCGGTGTCGGCGTCGATCTGGAAGCCGAGCTCGACGGCGAAGCGGATCGCGCGCAGGAGCCGCAGCGGATCGTCCGCGAAACGCTCGCGAGCCTGTCCGACCGCTCGGATCAGGCGAGTTTGGAGATCATGTTGCCCGCCGAAGGGATCGACCAGATCTCCTCCGGCCGCGGGGCGGGCCATGGCGTTGATCGTGAAGTCGCGCCGACTGAGGTCACCCAGCAGGGAATCGCCGAAGCGAACCTCGGGCTTCCGAGAACCCGTCTGGTACTGCTCTGAGCGATAGGTCGTGATCTCGACCCGAAGATCACCGAAGATGGCGCCGATTGTTCCGAACTTTTCGCCGATCGCGTAGACGCCGTCGGCGCCGGCCCGCTGGAGTAGGGGCTTCACCTGGGTTGGGGTCGCGTCAGTCGTGAAGTCGAGGTCCCGAGTCTCGCGACCGAGGATCATGTCACGGACGGACCCGCCGACGAGGTAGAGTCCTTTGCCCTGGCGGGAAAAGCGCTCGGCCAGGACGGGGATCGGGAAGGTGGAGAGCGAGACGATCCGAGGCGGCATCGCTGGGCATCGCGGGACGGGGTGGGCAGGAGAGGACTCGAACCTCCGACCCCCACGATGTCAACGTGGTGCTCTAACCAGCTGAGCTACCTGCCCTCGATCGAGCAAGTATAGCGGCGCGTCGTACCCGTATGCCAGCGCAGCCGCGGCTCGCGGCGCTCACTCGTTGACCAGACGATGCCAGGTGGGGGATAGTCTCCGTATGAGTAGCACACCGCCCGGACGGAGTCGCAACGGCGAGGTGGCGCGGCTGCTGGAAGGCATTGCCGGGCTGCTCGAAGTAAAGGGAGAGCAGGCGTTCCGCGTCAACGCCTACCGCAACGCGGCTCGGCGGATCGAGGGGTTGTCCGAGCCGATCGAGACGGTCCATACGGAGGGGCGGCTCCGCGAGATCCAGGGTGTCGGCGTGGCGCTGGAGCAGAAGCTCGGCGAGTACCTGACGACCGGCTCGTTGCGCTATTACGAGGCGCTTCGGGCCGAGTTTCCGCCTGGTTTGGTAGAGCTTCTGGAAGTGCCCGGACTGGGGCCGCGCAAGGCCCGGCTGGTCTTCGAGCAGCTCGGGGTGGGGTCGCTCGTCGAGCTGGAAGCGGCGGCGAGGGAGCACCGGCTGCGCGATGTGCCGGGGCTGGGCGAGCGGACCGAGCAGAACCTGCTCACGGAGATTGACCGGCTGAAGCGACGCACGACGCGGCACCAGGTCGAGGCGACGCTGACCATCGCCGAAGAGCTACTCGACCGGCTGCGAGCGTGTCCGGCCGTGCGCCGGGCGGTGTACGCCGGCAGCTTACGGCGGATGCAAGATACGATCGGCGATGTCGACCTGCTGGTCGCGGCTGAGCGGCCGGAGGAGGTTGAGCGATGCGTGCTGGAGCTCCCGCAGGTCCGCGACGTCCTCCGCCAGGGGCCGGCTCGGACCAGCATCCTGGTGCGGGGCGGACTTCAGGTCGACGTCCGCGCCGTCGAGCCGAAGAGCTGGGGGGCTGCTCTCCAGTACTTCACCGGGTCGAAGGCGCATAACATCCGGCTGCGCGAGATCGCGATCAAGCGGGGCTGGAAGCTGAACGAATACGGCCTGTTCGACGAGCGGACGGGCACGCTGGTGGCGGGCGCGGAGGAAGACGACGTCTACGACGCGCTCGGGCTCCAGCCGATCCCACCGGAACTGCGCGAGGACACCGGCGAGATCGAGCTGGCTGCCGAGGGCCGGCTTCCGCGCTTGCTCGAGCTGTCAGACATTCGCGGCGATCTTCACCTCCACAGCAACTGGACTGATGGCGGCAGCAGCGTCGAGGAGATGGCGCGGGCGGCGTTGGCGCTAGGTCGGGAGTACATCGCCCTGACCGACCACAGCAAGTCGCTGGGAGTCACGAATGGGCTCACCGAGCAGCGTATCGCCGAGCAGCGCCTCGTGATCGACGAGGTCAATCAGGCGCTGGCGCCGTTCCGTGTTCTCCAGGGGACCGAGATGGACATCAAGCGGGAGGGGCGCCTTGACTACGACGACGAGACGTTGGCGAGTTTGGAGTATGTCTCGGCGTCGATCCATAGCGGGATGAAGCAGACGCGCGAGGTCATGACGGAGCGGATCGCGCGGGCCCTCCGCAATCGCTACGTCGCCACGCTCAATCATCCGCACGGCCGTTTGATCGGTTCGCGCGCGGCGTACGAGGTCGACATGGCGGCAGTTATTCGAGTCGCGGTCGAGCACGGTGTCGCGCTTGAGATCAACTCGCAGCCGGCCCGCATGGACCTGGAGAGCATCTGGGCACGGCGGGGGCGGGACGCCGGCGCGAAGTTCGCGATCAACACCGATGCTCACGCTACCGGTCAGTTGGGCTTGATGCGCTTCGGGGTCGCCACCGCTCGGCGAGCCTGGCTGGGACCGGAGCACGTCCTCAACGCCTGGCCGCTCGCCGACTTGCTCGGGCACCTCGCCGCGCGGAGGCGAATCCCGTAGTGGCGCGATCTATCGCGGCTTCAGCCAGGGCGCGATAAATCGCGCCCCTACGAGTTCATCCTCCGAAGCTGGGGGCAGTGGCTTCCGCGGCCCGGTCGGGGGCTTTGAAGCGGCCTTCGCGATACTCCTGGAAGACCTGCCGGCAGGCGATCAGACCGTCCCAGGAGGTGGGGAAGCCTGCTAGCAGCCCGACCTGGAGGATCGTTTCGACGATCTCCTGCTCGCTTGCCCCGTTGTTGAGGGCGCCGACGAGGTGGACGCGGAGCTGGTTGGGGCGGTGGAGCCCCGTCAACACGGCGACGCTGATGAGGCTGCGCGTCTTGCGATCTGGCGCTGGCGCCTCGCGCGTCCAGAGGTCGCCATAGAGATGGGCGACGATCTGCCGCTCGAGGTCGGGCGCGAGCTCCCTGAGGCGCTCGAGGATCTGGCCGCCGTGCTCGTGGCCCCAGACATCGAGGATCAGGTCCCTGCCAAGGGCGTACCGTTCGCGCTCGTCCATGCTCGTCCCTCGCTCAGTC
>JACCZL010000873.1 GCA_013695975.1 Chloroflexota bacterium | reverse complement strand
CCGTGAGAGAGCGTCCCGGCGCCCGAGCAACGGGGCGCTCCCTCACGGTCGCGGTTCGGATGGGCGCATGCCACGCGTGCATGCCGGGCGACCCACTGGCTGGGCCGGGCCTCAGGCAGGGTCGGACGGGCGGCGGCCGAAGAAGTTCGTCGCCTCCAGGCTCAGGGCCACTTCGCCGTCCTGGTTGGTCATCTCGCCCCTGGAGCGGACGATTCCGCGGTCGGGTCGACTGGTCGAGGGCCGGACCTCCAGCACCGTGAACCGCGCCCGCAGCGTGTCTCCGGGACGAACCGGCCGCAGCCAGCGCAACTGCTCGATGCCGGGCGAGCCGAAGCTCGGCACCCGATTGAGGACACCCTCGGCGAACAGGCGCATGTAAAGCCCGGCCGTGTGCCAGCCGCTGGCGATCAGCCCGCCGAAGACGGACCCTTCGGCCCGGGCCGGGTCGAGGTGGAATGGCTGGGGGTCGAACTGCTCGGCGAAGGCGATGATCTCGGCGGCGCTGATCTGCACGCTCCCGAGTTCGATGCTCTCGCCCACCGTGAAATCTTCGAAATAGCGCTCGGCCATCTTCTCTCCGTCGCCCAATGATGCCGTGGCGGACCCGGTCGTGTCGAGCCGACCACACTTCGGATGGGCCTCCAAACGGCGCGACCGAGATCGTGGCAGAATGGATGGGTTGGGATCGCCTGGGGGCGGCCGGCGGACCGGCACGTCGCCACCACCATGAGAAAGGGCACAGCATGAAGCTCGAGATGTTCCACCTGATGCCTTACCGCGAGCTGCCGGCGGACTTCAAGGAGCGTTACCACAGCGTCTGGGTGGACATCCCGAGCCACCTGTTCGATCCGGCCCGCGCGCACACGATGTACAATGACACGCTCGACGAGCTGGAGTACGCGGCCCACCTCGGCTACGACGGCGTCTGCGTCAACGAGCACCACAACAACGGCTACGGCATGATGCCCTCGCCCAACCTCATGGCCGCCACGCTCGCCCGCCGGACCGAGAACGCGGCCATCGTGGTGATGGGGAACTCGCTGGCGCTCTACAACCCGCCGATCCGGGTCGCCGAGGAGTTCGCCATGCTCGACTGCATTAGCGGCGGCCGACTGGTAGCCGGCTTCCCGGTCGGCAGCAGCATGGATACCAACTTCGCCTATGGCGAAAACCCGGCCACCCTGCGGGCCAAGTACTACGAGGCCGAAGGGCTGGTGGTCAAGGCCTGGACGACCCCGGAAGTCTTCAGCTTCGACGGCCAGTTTACCAAGATGCGGTACGTGAACATCTGGCCGCGCCCGATCCAGCAGCCGCACCCCCCGATCTGGGTGCCCGGTGGCGGCAGCATCGAGACCTGGGACTGGACCATCGACAAGGGCTATCTCTACGCCTATCTCTCCTACGCCGGGTACAAGCGCGGCAAGCTGCTGCTGGACGGCTTCTGGAAGCGCATGGAGGCCAAGAACGCCGAGCCGAACCCGTACCACGCCGGCTTCCTCCAGCTCGTCGCGGTCGGCGAGAGTGCGAGCGAGGTCGAGGAGCGCTACGGGCCGCATGGCGAGTACTTCTACAACAAGATGCTCCACATTTATCGTGGCTTCGCCGATGCGCCCGGCTACCGCACCGTCGAGACGATCAAGGCCGGGCTGCTCGGCGCGACCGGCCTCTCTTTCGACCGCCCGAGCTATCTGACCTGGAAGGACCTGCTCGAGCAGGGGAACATCGTCGCCGGCACCCCCAGCCAGGTGACCGAGCAGCTCGAGCACCTGATCGGGAGCCTGCGAGTGGGCCACCTGATGGTCCTGAACCAGTTCGGCTCGCTCCCCCACGAGCTGGCGATGCGCAACATCGAGCTGACCGCGACCAGGGTGCTGCCGAACCTGCGCCACATCTGGTCGGAGTGGGAGGACCACTGGTGGCCGAAGCCGCTCCGCGAGCGGCAGGCGCCCGCGCCGGTCCTCGGGTGGCGGGCCGAACCGGCCGGAGTGGTCGGGTGATGGACGCACGTCAGATCTCGATCCGCAACGACATGTTCAGCGCGAGCCTGCTCGAGCACGGCAGCGGCCAGCCGCTGCTCTATCTGCACGGCACCTGGCCGGTCGAGCTCGAGGACGGGGGCGGGCCGTTCTTGCGGGCGCTCGCGACGGAGCACCGGGTGATCGCTCCACGCCACCCCGGCTTCGGCGAATCGACCGGCAACGAGCATCTGCTCGACCTCCAGGACCTGATCTACTATCAGCTCGACCTGCTCGACGAGCTGGAGCTGTACGATCTCACGCTGATCGGGCATTCGCTGGGCGGAATGATCGCCGCCGAGCTGGCGGCCGTGCAGCCGCGGCGCTTCACCAAGCTGGTCCTGATCGCGCCGCTCGGCCTCTGGAACGAGGCCCACCTGGTGCCCGACTTTTTCACCTACGGACCGGACGCCACGGCCGCTGCCCTCTTCGCCGACCCGGAGCACCCGCTCGCCGTGGCAATGGCCCGCCCGCCGACCGAGGGCGACGAGCTGATCGCCTACCACCTCGAGCGGGCGAAGTCGCTCGCGACCAGCGCCAAATACCTCTGGCCGATCCCGAACCGTGGCCTGGCCAAGCGCCTCCACCGGGTCAGCATGCTGACGATGCTCGTCTGGGGGGAGCACGACCCGATCTGCCCGCCCCGCTACGGGGACGACTTCCGAGCGCTGATCCCACACGCCCGGTTAGAGCTGATCCCCGGCGCCGCCCACCTGCCCCAGGTCGAACAGCCGGAGCGGACGGCCGAGCTGGTCCGAGGCTTTCTGGGCGGGCGTGCATAAAGGACCGGGTCTATCCAGGCTTGCCCACCCGGCCAAGGGGATCATCCCACGCGAAGATGCTCGTGCGCACAATGATGATCACCTTGATCACCTTGGCGGTCCGGATGAGCATCTTGGGGCCGGCCTCGCGCGGCCACCGATGAATCCGGGCTACGGCTGGTCGAGCTCGAAGGCGGCGTGGAGGGATCGCAGGGCCGGCTCGACCCGGGCGGCGTCGATCAGGCAGGTGATCCGAATGTCCGAGGTGGTGATCATGTCGATGTTGATGTCGGCCGCGGCCAGCGCCCCGAACATCCGCGCGGCATAGCCGGGCGCGCTCTGCATGCCGGTCCCGACGACCGACACCTTGGCCAGGCTGTCGGCGTAGTCGAGGCCGGCGGCGCCGATGTCGGGGACGAGCTGCTCGACGAGATTGACCGCGCGGGGGCGGTCGGCGCGGGCGACGGTGAACGACAGATCCGTCTTGCCGTCCAGGCTCGCGTTCTGGACGATCGTGTCCACGCTGATGCCGGCCTCGGCCAGCGGCGAGAAGATCGCGTAGGCCAAACCCGGGCGGTCTGGCACGCCCATGATGCGAATCTTGGCCACGTCGATGTCGTGGACGACGCCACGGACGTGCTTGCGGACTTCCACGCTGTCGGTCCTCTCGTCAGCCGCGCCCCGATCGATCAGCGTGCCGCTGGCCTCGGAAAAGCTCGATCGGACCAGGATCGGCACGCCGTAGACCTCGCCCAGCTCGACTGCCCGGGGGTGCATCACCCGCGCCCCGAGCTGGGCCAATTCTAGCATCTCCGCGTAGGAGATCCGGTCGAGCTTGCAGGCAGTCGGCACCAGTCTCGGGTCGGCCGTGTAGATGCCCTCGACGTCGGTGTAGATCTCACAGCGTTCCGCCCCGAGCGCCGCCGCGAGGGCCACGGCGGTCGTGTCGGAGCCACCGCGGCCGAGGGTCGTGACGTCCTCGTCCTCGGTCACTCCCTGAAAGCCAGTCACGATCGCGACGACCCCCCGCTCCAGCTCGCGACGGATCCGGTCGGCGCGGATGTCGGTGATCCGCGCCCGGGTGAAGAGGCGATCGGTCCGGATCCCGGCCTGGCCGGCCGTGAGTGAGACGGCCGGACGGCCAAGGTCGAGCAGGGCCATCGCCAGCAGGCTCGCGGAGACCTGCTCGCCGGTCGAAACCAGGTGGTCCAGCTCGCGCTCGTCGGGCTCGTCGGCGACCTGGTGGGCGAGCGCGATCAGTGCATCGGTGGTCTGGCCCATCGCCGAGACCACGACCACCACCCGCGTCCCACCCTCGACGGTCTCGGCAACCCGCCGAGCCGCCCGCCGCACCCGCTCCGCATCGCCCAACGACGTGCCGCCGTATTTCTGCACGACCAGACGAGTGGGCAGTGGGCAGTGGCCCGTGGGCAGTGGGGGATCGCCCTGCTGCTCACGATTCCCGACCGACTCTCTGCTCTCCACTGCCTACTGCCTACTGCCCACTGCCCACTGACCACTGACCACTGCTCCCTGTTCGGCGATGCACGCGCGGAGGACCCGGCCGCTGACACCTTCGTGGGCCGCCGTCGCGGCGAAGGCGTCGGCTACGGCCTGGGCCTCGCCTTCGCCGGTCATGGCCAGGATCGACGAGCCGGCGCCAGACAGGAAGGTCCCGTAGGCGCCCGCCTCCAGCGCCGCCGCGAACAAGCGGGGCATCGCCGGCAGCATCCGACTGCGCGGGAGCTGGTGGAGGGCGTCCTCGGTCGCCGTCCGCAACAGGTCAGTCCGGCCATTCGCCAGGGCGGCCACCAGCAGGGCCGCGCGGCCGATGTTGTAAACCGCCGCCTCCAGCGAGACCTCGCGCGGCAGGAGCTCGCGGGCCCTCCGGGTATCCATCCGCACGTCAGGGACGTACAGCACCAGGCACGGGGGCGACTGGACCGCGACGGAGCAGTGCCGAATCCCCCGATCCGTCGCCACGCTCACCCGAACGCCACCCAGGAGACAGGCCACGATGTTGTCGGGATGCCCCTCCATGCGGGCCCCAAGCTCCAGCAGCTCGTCGACGGAGAAGGGGTCGCCGAGCAGGCGGTTGCCGAGCAGGAGACCGCTCGCCCGCGCGGCGCTGCTGCTCCCGAAGCCACGCGCGAGTGGGACCGCGTTTTCGCAGCGGAGCCGCAGCGGCGGCGGCAGCCCACCGCGCGCCTCGAACACCCGCGAGAGCGCCCGGTACACCTCGTTGCTGGCGTCGGTCGGCAGCTCATCCGCCCCCTCGCCGACAACCTCGACCATGACAGTCGGGCTCGGCTCGGCCCGAATGACGTTCCCGAGATCGAGCGCCAGACTCAAACAGTCAAAGCCCGGCCCCAGATTGGCGCTGGTGGCCGGCGCACGGACGGTCAGCACATCAGGGCGCGGACAGCACCAGCGCCGAATGCGAGTCACCGCCGGCGTCGGTGACCAGGCGGGGTTCGCCGCTCGGGTCGAGGCGGGCGGCGCCCGGGTGGAGCCCCGCTGGCAACGATCCGACCGGCGTCGGCGCCGTCGCGGGCGTCGGCGTGGGTCCACGCCGTCTGGTCGTCAGCCCGAGCGAGTCGCCGATCTCGACTACCTTCGACAAGTCGACCAGCGCGGGGGCGCTCATGAGGGTCGCCGCGACATACCAGGCCAGCGCGATGACCGTCAGGATGGCCACAATCTCGACGAGCCCACCGGCCCGCCCGACCCGCAAGCGGCGACGCTCGTGGCGCTGCCCGGAGGGGAGCCCGCGACCGTGCCCCGTGGTCATCCGCGCGCTGCCGTTGAGGTTCGGCTGGACGAACGAGCGGCGGACCCGTCGGCGGTCGTAGTCGGCCCGGCGGTCGGGCTTGCCGAGGATCTCGTAGGCGGCGTTCAGCTCGGCGAGTCGGCGGACGGCCTGGGATGGACGCCACCGACGCTCGTGCAGTCCCGCCGCCCGGCGGCGATAGGTGTAGCGGATGACGTCGTCGGAAGCGAGCGGGTCGACCCCGAGGATCCCGTACAGGTCGGGCTCGCCGGGCAGCCCGTCCGGCGTGTCGTCGACAAACGGAGCGATGGCGAGCGGCTGGTACGTCGGCGAGGGCGACGGATCGGGAGCGAGCAGAGCCGGCTCCGCGGGAACGGCGGCCTTACGCTTCGGCTTTCGAAGAAAGAACACGCCCCACCACCCGCGCCCGGGTCCCCCCGCACAGCCCTTGCTGGGAGTGTACCACAGCGCTCTGGTTCCTAGAAGCCCAAAGAATGGGAAGACGGCCAACGGTGGAGATCAACCCTGCCCTGCGCCTTCCGTCTACCGCCTACCGTCTACTGTTCCCCTCATAGCCCAGTTCGGCAAGCGCCCGTTCGGCTTCCTCTCGGTCGTTCCAGGGGAGGCGCTCGTCGCCGACGAGCATTCGTCGTTCGTGCCCCTTGCCGGCCAGCAGGATCGTGTCGCCCGGACGGGCGCGGCGGAGGAGCGTGCGGATCGCGGTGGCGCGGTCGACCTCGATGAGGAAGTCGGCGCCGTCGCGCTGGCCGTGGGCGCGGGCGCCGCCCGCGATCTGCTCGGCGATCTCGCCGGGGTCCTCGCGAAGCGGGTCGTCGGCGCTCAGCACGAAGAAGTCCGCCAACCTGGCCGCGACCGCCCCCATGACCGGGCGGTTGGCGGCGTCCCGCTCGCCGGCGTGCCCGAAGACGACCATCAGCTTGCCGGGGGTGTAGGTGCGGAGGGTCCGCAGGGCGTTCTCGAGCGCCTGCGGCGTGTGCGAGAAGTCGACCACCACCAGAAACGGCTGTCCACGCTCGACCCGTTGCATCCGCCCGTCGACCGGCCCCAGCTCAGCCGCCGCCCGGACCACGTGCCGCGGCTCCGCCCCCAGCTCGAGCGCGGTGGCCGTCGCCGCGAGCCAGTTGACCACGTTGAATCGACCGAGCAGGCGGGTCTTAACGGCCCAGGCGCCGCCGCGCGCCACCAGCGTAAAGGTCGAGCCGTGGGCGTCCATGCGGA
>JACCZL010000852.1 GCA_013695975.1 Chloroflexota bacterium | reverse complement strand
GGGCACCCCCGTGTGGGTGCCCTGTAGGGCAGGGACGAGCGCGCCCCTACCGATGGTGCGACGCGGCGTAGTGGTGCGCTAGCAGATCCTCGCCCCAGTCCCCGGCGAAGTCGCGCCAGACCGAGTGGATGTGGTTGGCGTCGTGCTGAGTGTTGTCGTACTCGAGCAGGAACGTGCGGCCACGGACGGCGTAGTAGTGGCCCTGGCGCGGCTCTTCGGGACCGGCCCAGGCGAACGTCACCTCGTCGAGGCCGGCCTGCTCGATCTTCGACCATTCCTGGGCTGCGATCTCGTCCGCCGCGCGCTCGACGTAGTGGCGGACCAGGTCCACCAGACGTCCGCGCTGCTCGCCGGACATGGCCGCGTAAGCGAGCCCCTGTGGGGTGGCGTCGGCGTCGACGCGGCGGTAATTCTTGGTCAGGATGTCGGCCGGGGCATGCGAGTCGACGATCGCGACGCCCTTCTGGGACGGATCGAGGCTCCCCAGCAACGCGCGGGCCATGTCCTCCTCGGCCGCGAGAGTGCGCCGGCCGGTTTCGGGCCCGTGCAGGACATTGGCCGGATCGGCGCCGAAGAACAGGGGGGTCGGGGCCACCATATCGCCGTCCACCAGCGTGAAGTGGAGGCCGATGTGATGCCCGCCAACCCGCCAGGCCCAGGGCGCCGAGCCGCTGGGCTCGCCGAAGACGCTGAAATAATACAGCTCTGGATTGCGATCCCAGCGGCTCGCCCGGCCTTCGATCCGCTCGGTCTCGCGCAGGATCGCCTCGAGTGCGATGATCTCGCGGGCTTCAGTGGCGCCGCGGGCGCTCACCCCCGTTTCGAGCAGCGCGAGCGCCGCCCGACGCTGCTCCGGGCCCATCTGCTCCAGCAGAAGCCCGTTGCGGGGGACCGGCGTGTAGTGCCACTCGTACCGCTCGTCGCCGTCGAACGGAAAGGCGGCGACGGCACGCTCGCGGTCGGAGAGCGCGCCGAGAAACTCGGCCGCGGCCGTGGCCATGCGGCGAGCGGTGATCGGCGCTCGATAGGCGGTCGTCAGGTCGGTGGCCATCTGGACGGCTCCTCTCAGCGGTTCCGCCGGACACGATCCTCGCGTCGCCGCCAGGGCGATGATATCACCATCGGGAGCAGGGGTCGAATAGGGCCGGCCAGGTCTGGGCGCCGCCGTTGACGCGGATGACCTGGCCGCTGACGAACGGGCCAAAGTCGATGTTACGGACCACCGGCAGGAGCCACGAGTCCCTGCCTCCCATGGCGGCCCCGTGCGGCGCGGTCCGCGCACTCCGAGTGGGGGCAGCGATACGGGTACTCGCCGATCACCGCGCCATAGAGAGTGTCGACAAGCTCGTGGTGGACCCAGTAGTCGTTGTGGCCCGAGAGGGGTGAACGGGCATCCTCGTCCTGGTAGTTGCGGACTCGATTGGCGAGCTGCTGCTGCTCGGCTACTTCGGGCGGCTTGCCGACGGCCTCCGCCCAACCCGCGGGCGGGTCGTAGAAGTTTAGATCGCCGCTGATGACGTCGCTGGGCGACCAGATGTTGACCCAGTGATGGGGGCGGAGCGCATAGTCGACGATTAGGAGCTGTCGGGCCGCCGCCAGCGCCTCGCGCACCTCGGCCGTGCTCGGCTTCTGGGTGGTGAAGACGAACGCCGTCTTGTCGAGCGGCGAGCCGAACGTGAGCAGCATCTCGGTACGCTCGACCACCCCGAGTGTCGGGTCGCCTAGTCGCTCCTGGGTCAGGTCGTCGTTGATCAGGGCGTTGAGGGTGTCATAGGCGACTACCGAGCCGAGGGAATGTCCGACCACCACCACGCGTGAGTAAGTCGGGCGTCCGCGGGCGTCGATTGCCGCGTACATCGCCCAGGCGACCTTCCAGCATTCGGCTTTGATCGCCTCGCGGATGGACCAGGTCTTGTCCAGGGTGTAGGCGTCGACGTAGGCCGCCACGTCGCCGATGTACTGGACGGAGAGCCGACGCACGTAGAAGCACAATCCGAAGGCGACGATCCAGATCAGGGCACTGATCAGGCCGGCCAACAGGGCCGACCACCCAAACCCGGGCCACGCCCACGGCGGTGGCAGCGGCCACCACATGCCGCTGGCCGCCGCGCCTCCCCAGAGCGGGCCGCTGCTGTGCCGCCAGAGCTGAGGCGGGATGACGAGCCAGCCGAGGATCGACGACCCGATCGCCCCCACAACGATCAAGGCCCAGCAGAGCCGCCACCACCCCTCCGCGGTGCCCGGCGGGTTCAGGTAGGACACGCCCCTGCGCAGTCGGCCCGGGATCACCAGGGCCCCGAGCAGAACCAGCCCGCCGCACACGACGAACAGCATCAAGTCGATCGTCAGATCCCCCAGCAGCCCCTCGCTCGGCCAGCCGGCTGCCACCCCAGTGGCGGCTGAGTCGGCCGCGCGCAGGAAGCCGCGGACGAGGAACGCGATCGCGATGAACGGGATCAGGACGTTGAGGAGCATCGGCGGCAGGAACACGATCAGGGCCAGGGCGAACTGGAGGACCACCCAACGATCGACCGGGAGCTTGTGCCGTTCTTTGAACATGAACCGCCACCAGGTGCGGCCGCGCACGCCGATCCCCAGCCCGTTCCAGGCCGCGCGCATGAGGAACTCGAGGACCTGAAGTGCCGAGATTTTGCCCTCCATGAGCGGCGCCCAGTACGCCTCATACATGTGGACCTCGCGTGGGCGATGGTCGGCGGCCGTGACCGTCAGCTTTGCCCTCGGGAGTCGCTCGGTCGTGCCGTCCCGGAGCCGGAGCTTGACGATCTCCGTCTCGATCTTGGGCGCGCCAGTCGCCGGCCCACCTCCGCCGTGCTCTCGCCGGAACTGCTCAGCGTCGAGCAGCCCCCGCGCGACCAGGTCGACTGTTTCGAACGGAACCTGCTGGCCCATCCCGTGACAGACGAGGATCGCGACCTTCTTCGGCCGCTCCTCCGCCGGTGAAGTGCCCTCCGCCGAGCTGCTCGGGACCGGGACGCGGGTGCGGACCCCGACGTAGGTCCGGCCCTGCTCGACCGAGGAGGTCGCTTCGATCGGCGTCTCAGATGACCGACTGCTGATGGGCGTGTCGGATGACCTGGCCTTGGCCATGCTGCCACCTCCAGGCTGGCGACCCGCGTGAGCGCCGCGGCCAGGATACTGCTCCGCCAGGGCCCGCAGCAATCCGCCACGCGGCCCAGGTCCACTTCGTCTCCGGCGGTTGCGAGGGGGACGATGATGCGGGTAGGCCAAGGGTGGGGCACGCCGAACCGCCAGCGCATCCAGGACGGTAGGCGCTCGCCGACAATCATCATGCGGCGTCACCGGCTGGCGATGATCGCAGCACCGGGGCAGGGGAACGGGTCAGGCCGGCCAGGCCTGTGCGCCGCCGTCAACGCGGATGACCTGGCCGCTGACGAACGGGCCGGGCTCCGAGACGAGGAATTCAACCGCCCGCGCGACCTCCTCCGGCCGGCCGTAGCGGTCGAGCGTCTCGACGGCGTCGAGCTTCAGCGGGTCGATCTCGTGGGCGGCCAGGAAGCGCGGCGTGACCGTGCCGCCCGGCGCGACCACGTTGACCGGCACGTTCGCCGACCGGAGCTGGTCCGCCAGACAGCGCGAGTAATGAGTCAGCCCGGCCTTGGCGGTGGCGTAGATCGCACCCTCCTGGCGTCCGGCGTGCGCCGCGACGCTGCCGACGTTCACGATCCAGCCGCGGCGGCGGTCGATCATCTCGGGGGCGACGGCGCGGCAGACCAGGATGCACGAGAGGAGGTTGCGGTCGAGGATCGCCCGCACGTCGGCAATCGGGATGAACACGCAGTCGTTCGGCTCGGGCTTGCCGGCCCTGGGCCCGCCAGTGCCGGCCGCGCCGATGTCGCCACCGGCGTTGTTGATCAGGATGTCGATCCGCTCGAAACGGGCGTGGATCTCGCCGACGATCCGCTCGACGGCGTCCGGATCGGTGAGGTCGCCGTGGACTGCCAGGACCGTCGCTCCGGTCTCATCGGCGAGGTCACGGGAGACCTGCTCGAGCGAAGACCCTTCGCCGAAGGCCCGGGTCGAGGTAGGCGTCGTCCCGTGGACGACGATCGCGGCGCCGAGCCGACCCAGGTGGACGGCGATGACCCGCCCGAGCCCGCGCGAAGAGCCGGTAACCCAGGCAACTTTGCCCTCGAGTGGTCGTGACGTTGCATCCATGCTGCCTCCTCAGACGATGACGCTGATCGGCCGGGATTCCGGGTTCAGATTGGTGCATCGTATCCCTACCCCGCCTCGCTCGCCACCCACAAGCGTGGGGGGGGGGCACCCGTGTCAGGGGGTGCGGTTCAGATTCCTGCGCCGTCCTCATCGGGGGCAGGCACACGGGCCTGCCCTTCCGGTGCCGCGCCTGCGAGAACTTGAATCGCACCCGCTGTCAGGACTCGGCTTGTCGGAGGCGAATCCCCTCCGGTACACTTGTAGACCAGGCAACTGTCACCGCGCGACGACACCGGCATGGCCGCGCGACTCGGGTGGGGTGGCCGAGTGGTTAATGGCAACGGACTGTAAATCCGTCGCGCGGAAGCGCTTCGCAGGTTCGAATCCTGCTCCCACCACCGACCGAACCAGGGGCAGACGGAGCCTCCCGGTTCGGGGTTTGCCCACATAGCTCAGTCGGCAGAGCGCGATCTTGGTAAGATCGAGGTCATCGGTTCGAATCCGATTGTGGGCTCCGGCAAGAGACCGCGCGGCGGTCTCTTTTCGCGTCAAGACAAAAACGGCCTGAACAGCAAAGCTGGGGCACAGGCTTGCGTACGGGCGGGGCGGGTCCCCGCCCTGACCGCGGGTGGGGCCAGCCCCGCCCGTACCAGGGCCTGAGGAGGCAGAGGCGATGGCGAAGCAGCGATTCGAGCGGACCAAGCCGCACGCGAACGTGGGCACGATCGGGCATGTCGACCACGGCAAGACGACGCTCACGGCGGCGATCACCAAGGTGCTGGCCT
>JACCZL010000851.1 GCA_013695975.1 Chloroflexota bacterium | reverse complement strand
AGGCCAGCACCTTGGTGATCGCCGCCGTGAGCGTCGTCTTGCCGTGGTCGACATGCCCGATCGTGCCCACGTTCGCGTGCGGCTTGGTCCGCTCGAATCGCTGCTTCGCCATCGCCTCTGCCTCCTCCGGCCCTGGTACGGGCGGGTCCAGCCCCGCCCTCGGTCAGGGCGGGGACCTGCCCCGCCCGTACGAGATTACGTTCGCTGCCTTACGCCCGTGCCTTGGCCAGGATGCCCGTCTCGACTTGCTTCGGGACGGCCTGATAGTGGGAAAACTCCATCGAGTAGGTCGCTCGGCCTTGCGTGGCCGAGCGAAGATCAGTCGCGTAGCCGAACATCTCCGAGAGCGGCACTGCCGCTCGGATGATCTGGGCGTTCGCCCGCGGCTCCATGCCGAGTATGTGGCCGCGGCGGCGGTTGAGATCGCCGACCACATCGCCCATGAACTCTTCCGGTGTTACCGCCTCGACTCGCATGATCGGCTCGAGGACCTGTGGCGCGCCTCTGCGCACCGCCTCCTTGAAGCCGATCGAACCGGCCATTTTGAACGCCATCTCGTTCGAATCGACCTCGTGGTACGAGCCGTCGACGAGGGAGACGCGAAGGTCGACCATCGGGTAGTTGGCGACGACGCCGCTCCCGAGGGAGTCCTTGACGCCCGCTTCGACCGCCGGCACGTACTCGCGTGGGACCACGCCACCGACGATCTTGTTGACGAACTCAAAGCCCGAGCCCGGCTCGAGCGGCTCGACCTCGAGCACGACTACGCCAAACATGCCGCGGCCACCCGACTGGCGCACGAAGCGCCCCTCGGCCTTGGCCGGGCGGGTGATCGTCTCTCGATAGGCGACCTGGGGCCGCCCGACGTTGGCGTCGACGCGGAACTCGCGGAGCATGCGGTCGACGATCACCTCGAGGTGCAGCTCACCCATGCCCGAGATGAGCGTTTGGCCCGTCTCCTGATCCGAGCGCACTCGGAAGGTCGGGTCCTCCTCGCTCAGGCGGGCCAGGGCGAGGCCCATCTTGTCCTGGTCGGCCTTCGTCTTCGGCTCGATCGCGATGTCGATGACCGGCTCCGGAAAGCGGATCGTCTCGAGCAGGATCGGATGGTCCGGATCGCTCAAGGTGTCGCCGGTCACCGTCCCACGCAGGCCAACCGCCGCGGCGATGTTGCCGGCCGAAACCGTCTGAATGTCCTCGCGGTGGTTGGCGTGCATCTGGAGCAGCCGCCCGACCCGCTCACGCTGGTCCTTGGTCGAGTTGTAAAGGTACGAGCCCGACTTCAGCTCACCCGAGTAGACCCTGATGTAAGCCAGCTTGCCGACGAACGGGTCCGAGACGATCTTAAAGGCCAGTGCCGCGAACGGCTCGTCGGCCGATGGCAGCCGCGCTTCCTCGGCCTCGGTCCGCGGATTGATGCCTCGCACCGGCGGGACGTCGAGCGGAGAGGGGAGGTAGTCGACCACCGCATCGAGGAGCGGGCGGACGCCCTTGTTCCTGAGAGCGCTCCCGCACAGGACCGGGATGAGCTGGCCGGCGATGGTGGCCCGCCTGAGGGTGGCCCGAATCTCGTCCGGGCCGATCTCCTCACCCTCGAGGTAGCGAGCCATCTGCTCGTCGTCCAGCTCGATCACCCGTTCGATGACCTGCTCGCGGCAGCGCGCGACCTCCTCGGCCATGTCGGCCGGGATCGGACCGCGCTGGATCGGATCGTCCGGCTGGTCGCCGAAGCTCAGCGCTTCGCGGGTGATGATGTCGACGATGCCACGGAAACTACCCTCGCGGCCGATCGGGATCTGGATCGGGAGCGGGTTGGCGCCGAGGCGGTCCTTGATCTGCTCGACGGTGCCCCAGAAGTCCGCGCCGACGCGATCCATCTTGTTGACGAAGCAAATCCGGGGGACGTTGTAGCGGTCGGCCTGGCGCCAGACGGTCTCCGACTGGGGCTCGACCCCGGCCACAGCGTCGAAGACGACGACTCCCCCGTCCAGGACACGCAGGGACCGCTCCACCTCGACGGTGAAGTCGACGTGGCCGGGCGTGTCGATGATGTTGACCCGGTGATCGCGCCACTGAGCGGTAGTCGCGGCAGCGGTGATCGTGATCCCGCGCTCGCGCTCCTGCTCCATCCAGTCCATCTGGGCCGTGCCGTCATGGACCTCGCCGATCTTGTAGCTGCGGCCGGTGTAGTAGAGGATCCGCTCCGTCGTCGTCGTCTTACCGGCGTCGATGTGGGCGATGATCCCGATATTCCGAGTCTTGTCGAGCAATTGGTCTGCCATGATCTAGCCTTGTAGGGGCGGACCAATGGGTCCGCCCTTGTTCGCTGGCCCGGAGAAGGGCGGACCCGTTGGTCCGCTCCTACCGCCTACCATCGATAGTGCGCAAACGCCTTGTTGGCGTCCGCCATGCGGTGGGTGTCGTCGCGCCGCTTGACCGTGGCGCCCTGGCCATTAAAGGCGTCGAGCAGCTCGCCGGCCAGCTTGTCGGCCATCGTCCTGCCGGCCCGGGCGCGGGCCGCGGCGACCAGCCAGCGCATCGCCAGCGAGGTCCGGCGGTCGCCCTTGATCTCGACCGGTACTTGATAGGTCGCGCCGCCGACGCGCCGCGGCTTGACCTCGAGGACCGGCGTCACGTTGCGCAAAGCCTGATCGAAGATGTCGACGGCCGGCCGCCGGAGCTGGGCCTCGGCCCGCGCGAGCGCGTCGTAAACGATCCGCTCGGCCAGGCTCTTTTTCCCATCGACCATCACCTTGTTAATGAAACGCGACAGCATCCGGCTCCCATGGCGGGCATCCGGTGGATTCTCTCGCTTGACAACTCGGGCACGCCGAGGCATGCTCACCCTCCGACGTCGGCACCTGCCGACAGAACGACTACGGTACAGAGGAACGCCCTCGGGCAGAGCTGCCCGCTCCGCGTTCGTGCATCTATGACCGCGGTCTACCTTGCAAACGGCCGCTGCCGCTCACCCGCGCATGTAGAGCGAGGCCAAGCCCCGCTCGAGTAGGCTGACCGCCTCTGGTCTACCTGCCGGCGCCCGGCCCCTTGGCGGACTTGGCGCCGTATTTGGAGCGCGACTGCTTGCGATCGCGCACCCCGCCCGCGTCCAACGCACCACGCACGACGTGGTAGCGGACCCCGGGCAAATCCTTGACCCGACCGCCTCGGATGAGGACGACCGAGTGTTCCTGGAGATTGTGACCCTCGCCCGGGATGTAGGCGGTGACCTCCATCCCGTTCGTGAGCCGAACACGGGCGATCTTGCGGAGCGCCGAGTTCGGCTTCTTGGGCGTCATCGTCCGAACCTGGAGACAAACCCCTCGCTTTTGAGGGGAGCCGCGGCCGCGCGTCGTCCGATGGCGCAGGGCGTTGTAGTTAAACCGCAACGCCGGCGCGCTGGTCTTCTTGCGAAGCTTCTCGCGCCCCTTTCGGACCAATTGGCTAATCGTCGGCACACGCGCCTCCAGCAAATACGCCCACCTCCAAGCGTGGGCGCCAAACGAGAATAATACGGATGCCCTGCTCAGATGTCAAGTCCAAACCGTGTTGGTGTTCCCGGACTTTGTCACCCTGAGCTGTTCGCAGCCTTGCTGTTGGGCAGCGGCTCGGTGGTCCGAAGATTCCCACACGGCGAAACTTCCTGCTACACTTGCCCCAACTTCGCGCGGCGAGGTCGGAGCGGAATGACCAAGGTCATCGTGGCGGGCGCCCTGGGCCGCATGGGTCGCGAAGTGCTGGCCGGGCTGGCACAGGATCCAGAGCTCGACCTGGCCGGCGGGGCCGATCCCAAAGCGACCGAGGACTATCTCGACCTGCCGAGCGGGGGCGGATTGATCCCGATCGCGCGGGATGTCGAGACGCTGATCGGGCGGGTTCGGCCGCGGGTGATGGTCGACTTCACCCAGCCAGACTCCGCGATGACCAATGTCCGCGCGGCGCTGCGGGCGGGCGTCTCGCCGGTGGTCGGGACGAGCGGGATCACGGCGGAGAACCTGGCAGAGATCGAACAGTTGGCGAGCGAAGCGGGGATCGGAGCGGTCGTCGCGCCCAACTTCGCCATCGGAGCAAATCTGCTCCTCCATTTCGCCCGGATCGCCTCGCGTTATCTCGGGACGGCCGAGCTGATCGAGCTCCACCACGACGGCAAGATCGACGCACCCTCGGGCACAGCCCTTTCGATCGTTCACGCCATGCGGGAAGCCCGAGGTGAGTCCTTTGCCGATGCGGTGACGACCAAATTCACGCTGGAGGGTGTCCGTGGCGGAGTTGAAGGCGGCGTGCGCATCCATAGCGTCCGCTTGCCGGGGCTGATCGCTCACCACGAGCTGCTCTTCGGTGGGTCCGGACAGCTCCTGACCCTTCGCCACGACTCGCTCACCCGCGAGTCCTTCATCCCCGGCGTCAAGCTAGCGGTCAAGGAAGTGGTCAAGCGAACCGGCCTGACCTACGGCCTTGACCGCCTGATGGACCTGGATAAGTAGGACCCATGTCCGGCTTGAAGATTGGCGTGGTGGGCGCGACCGGCATGGTCGGGCGTGAGTATCTGTCGATTCTGGAGCAGTCGCGGCTCGAAATCGACAGACTGCGACTGTTTGCGTCCCAGCGGTCGGTCGGGCGCCAGCTCCCATTCCACGGCGACCAGCTACCCGTGGAGGAGTTCACCGTGGAGGCCGCCCGCGGCCTCGACGTGGCGTTCTTGTCGGTGTCGACCGAGTTGGCGCGCGAGTACGCCCCCAAGCTGGCCGCCGCCGGTACGCTCGTCATCGACGACAGCTCGGCGTTCCGATTGGCCGACGACGTACCCCTGGTCGTCCCCGAGGTCAATCCTGAGGATGTCCGTCATCATCGCGGGATCATCGCGGGACCAAACTGCTCGACCGCCCAGATGGTGGTCGTGCTAGCTCCGCTCCATCGAGCCAACGGTCTGCGGCGCGTGGTGGTCGATACCTACCAGGCTGCGTCCGGCGCCGGAAAGGCAGCCATGGACGAGCTGATCGAGCACACTCGCGAAACCCTGGCCGGCCACAGTCCCGAACCGCGAGCCCACCCCCACTCGCTGGCCTTCAACCTCTTTCCAGCCGTCGACAGCTTCCGCGACGATGGGTATAGCAACGAAGAGTGGAAGATGCTGGCCGAGACGCGCAAAATCATGCATCTCTCCGATCTGTGCCTGTCGGCAACCTGCGTGCGCGTGCCCGTGCCGATCGGCCACTCCGAAGCGGTCCACCTCGAGTTCGACCAGCCGATGGACCCACGCGACGCCCGCCGCCTGCTCGAGGCGGCGCCCGGCGTCGTCGTCGTCGACGATCCGCGGAATGGACTCTACCCGCAGCCGGCCCTGGCGGCTGGACGCGATCCGGTTTACGTAGGGAGGATTCGCGCGGACAGCTCCCGGCCGGGTGGGATCGCCCTCTGGATCGTGGCGGACAACGTCCGCAAGGGGGCCGCGCTCAACGCGGTGCAGATCGCGGAGCTCGTCTTCGGGACCGGTCGACGTTGACCGGTGGCGCTTTTCTCGGTACCCTAAGCCTACTGGGAGGCGTGCTATGACCGAGTTTGGGCGTGTACTGACGGCGATGGTGACCCCGTTCGACGACAGCGGGGCGGTCGACTACGAGCGGGCCAAGGAGCTCGCGACAGCGTTGCTCGACTCCGGCTCAGATGGACTGGTGTTGGCCGGCACGACCGGCGAGTCCCCCACGCTGAGCTCCGACGAGAAGCTGCGACTCTTCCGCGAGGTCCGCTCGGCGATTGGGCGGCGCGGGACGATCGTCGCGGGAACGTGCAACTACAACACGGCGGAAAGCATCGAGCTGAGCCGCGAGGCGGCGCGTGAGGGCGTCGACGGGATCCTTGGGACGGTGCCCTACTACAACAAGCCACCTCAGGATGGCCTCTACGCCCATTTCCGGACGATCGCGGAGGCGGTGGACCTGCCGATGATCCTGTACAACGTCCCGTCCCGCACGGTCACCAACATGCTGCCCGAGACGACGATCCGTCTGAGCGCGATCGACAACATCGTCGGCGTCAAGGAGGCCAGCGGCAACTTCGACGCGGTGGCGACGATCATCGAGGAGAGCCGGCCCGGTTTCAGGGTCTGGAGCGGCGACGACATCGCGACCCTGCCGATCCTGGCGCTCGGCGGCTACGGGATCATTAGCGTGGCCTCGCACCTCGTCGGCCAACAGATCCAGGAGATGATCCGGCACCACCTGGAGGGGCGACCCGACCAGGCCGCCAGCGTCCATCGGCGTCTGCGGCCGTTCTTCAACAGCCTCTTCGTCACGACGAACCCGATCCCGCTGAAGTACGCCCTCGGTCGGGTCGGCTTCCCAGTCGGGCGGCCCCGTCTGCCGCTCGTCGAGTGCGACGAGAAAAGCGCAGCGACGGTCGACGCCGAGCTCCAACGCGCGACTATCGACCTGCGGATCGCGACGCCGGCCTGAGCACCGGCCGCCCCCGCCGACGTAGGGGCGGTTCGCGAACCGCCCCTACGTCTTCGCTCGCATCTTCGCCAGGATCTGTTCGCGCAGCGTTGCCGGCGCGTTCTCGGTGCAGGCGCGCACCTTGATGAGTCGGCGCCAGTGATCCTCGAAGCGGAACAGGTGCTCGCAGGGCGGGCATTGCTCGAGATGGTAGCGCACCGTTACGACCTCATCCTGGGAGAGCTCACGGTCCAGGAACGTCTGCAGTTTGACGATCGTCTCCCGACATCGGCCATACGGTTGTGGCTCAAGCGTCATGATGCCCGCGTCCCCCCTGCAAACCCGGCCGCCCTGGCCTGTTCGAGGAGCGCCCGCTGGAGCAACCGTCGTCCTCGAAAGAGCCGCGACATCACCGTCCCCTTCTTCACACCCGTGATCTCGGCGATCTGGTTGTATGAGAAACCCTCGACGTCCGCGAGCAGGACCGCCATTCTGAACTGGGGTGGCAGCGCCTCGATCGCCGCCTTGATGTCCTCCTCGGCGAAGTGGTCGAGGACTTCGGCTTCGACGGTCCCGCCTTGCATGGCCGCCTCGGCGTCCATGTGGTTGTAGAGGGCGAACTCCTCCGCGCCGTCCAACGAATCCAGCCGCGGCTCGCTGACCTGCTTGCGATAGCGGTTGATGTACGAGTTGGTCAGGATCTTGAACAGCCAGGCCCGCAGGTTGGTGCCCGGCTGAAACTTGTCGAAGAAGCGATACGCCCGCAGATACGTCTCCTGGACCAGGTCCTCGGCGTCCTGCGGGTTGCGGGTCATGCGAAGCGCGGTGCGATACAGCGCATCGAGGTGCTGCATCGCCTCCTGCTCGAAGACGGTCTGCTGGGTGGCGGTCAGGGTGGCCAAGTCGGCCTCACGGTACGGGTTTGAGGCCCAACTATACCAACCGATCGGCGCCACGGACAGCATCTGCACTCGCCCCTACCCGTGCCCGGCACTTGCGCGCTGGCACGCTACCAACTGCAACACGCCGATGGTGCCCGCGTATTCCAAGTCGTACGCCACCCACAGGGGCGGCGCATAGCCTATGACGCGGGACGACCCCGAGCGAGCTCCGCGAGCTTCTGGCGGGTATCCTCGATCCGGGCCTGGGCTGTCTCCTCCATCTGGGCGACGGTGCCTGCGCCGAGCCGCTCCAGGAGGGCGTCGAAGTCGACCCGTCTGAGGATGTGGAGCTCGACGTTGTTGCGCGCGCGGACCGTGGCGGTCCGCGGCGTGCGATGGAGGAAGCTGATCTCGCCGACGTAATCGCCCTCGCCAAGGTGGTTCACGATCCGCTCGTGCCCCTCGTCGTCCGTCACCGCGATGTCGACTTCGCCGCGGCCGATGATATACAGCTCGTCGCCGACGCTGCCCTGACGGCAGATGATGTCGCCGGGGCCACGCTCGGCGTAGAGCAGGAGGTGGGCCGTTGCCTCGAGCACCTCGGAGGGCAAGGCCGAGAAGGGCGCCAGCTTGCTGAGCCTGCGGACGGCCTGGCGCGCTCCGCTCACGGCCGCCTCGCCGAGCTCGTCCCGAAGGAGCTGGCTATAGAGCTGGCCCCGCTCGAGCAAGTCTTCGTGGGTGCCTCGCTCGACGATCTCACCACCGTCCATGACGAAGATCTGGTCGGCGTCGGTGATCGTGCCGAGGCGCTGGGCAATCCTGATCAGCGTACGCTGACCACCGGGACCGCGAAGCGCCCGTTCGATCTCACGCTGCTCCGAGGCCTCGATGGCCGCCAGGGCGTCGTCCATCAGGAGGACCGAGCCATCCGTTCGGAGGAGCGCCCGCGCCGCGCCCAACCGCTGGCGATACGGCGTGCTGATGGCGGTGTCGCGATCGCTGACCACCGTGTCGTACCCGCCGGGCAGGCCGTTGACGAAGTCATGCAGCCCAACCGTCCTCGAAGCCTCGAGGACCTCCGCCTCCGTCGCATCGGAGCGACCGACCAGAATGTTCTCGTAAATCGTCATGTTCAAGATGAAGGTGTCCTGAGTCAGGGTCACGATCTGCGCCCGCACTGAGTCGCGGGTCGCTTGCCGCAGGTCCAGCCCATCCCAGGTGATCGTTCCCTCAGTGATGTCTTCGAGGCGAGGCAGCACTTGCATCAGGCTGGTCTTGCCAGCCCCGGCCGGGCCAACGAAGGCCACCTTCTGGCCGGCCAACACCTCGACATCGAGGTTCTTGAGCAGATACTTGCCCTTCGTCTGGGCGAAGCTGGCCTGCTCGAAGCGGATCGCCTCCTGGAGCGGCCCGAGCGGCTGGGCGTTAGTCGCCTCGGACTCGGCTTTCCGGTCGAGGACGGCGGTCAGGCGATCGAGCCCGTCCGCCGACAGCGACAGCGTCTGGAAGGCGTTCGCGAATTGCCCAGCCGGGCCATAGAGACGCAGGAGCAGCACGTAGAACGCCATCAAGCCGCCAGCCGTCAGGCTCTGCCCGGCCGAATAGATGACCACCAGACCGCCGACGATGAGCACCGCGACCTGGGCCGCGTTGGTGATGAGGGCGCTGGCTCGCGCGAACGCCTGATTCATCTTCATCATCTGAATGTTCAGCTCGCGGTTGGTTTCGAGGCGCTGGCGGAAGCGCTCCAGGACAAACGGCCGCTGGTTCCACGTCTTCAGCAAGCTTTGCGCATTCATCGTCTCGATCAGGCCCTGATTGATCTCCTGGACCCTTCGGGCCCGCTCACGACTCGCGTCGCGCATCGCGGTGCGCCCCTGGCGGTAGGCAAAGCCGAAGACCGGCAACCCGGCCAGAGCGATGAGCGCCAACCACAGGTTCAGCGAGATCAGGGTCGTCCCGAAGATCAGCATCGCCAGGCCGTTCGAGACCAATGGGACCATCCCGATCGCGAGCGCGGCCGGCACATAGGCGATGTCGGTAAAGAAGCGTTGGGTCACATCCGCCACGGGCGTGCGAGCATGGTAGGAGATCGGCAGGCGCTGGAGATGGTCGAGGAACCGCATTCTGAGGTCGAAGTTGACGCCCTCGCTGACCTTCGCGACGAGAGCCGTCTGGCGAATGCGGGCGAAGGCATTGAGCAGGAACATGAACACCATCACCCCGAGCAGGCCGTAGAGGACGTTGTCCTGCTGATCGCGGGTCATCGCATAGCCGGCTGGGCCGATGAACGGGACCGGAAATCCTAGCGGCCGTAATCCCAGGATGTTGTCAATTAAGAAGCGGATCGAGAGTGGGACGAAGACATCGAAGGCGAGCCCGAGTAAGATGGTGATGAAGATCCCAACGAGCTGGGGAGTGTAGGGGCGGAAAAAAGGGAGGGTTCCCTTGATGGCGGCGAGCGTCTTGCCGCTGCCCGGTTGACTCCTGAACTCCATGCGGCGAACCCAGGTCAGGTCGGCACCCGCCAGTGGCCGTCCGTACGCGCGTTGGAAAGCGTCCGGGGCGCCTGACCTGGCGCTCAGGAGGAACCGTCGGTAACGCTCGACTCCGCGCCACTGGATCAGGAAGGTGACGAAGGCGACGGCCGTGGTCGTCGTGGCCGGCGAGCGCCGCTCGGCGTGCTGGCGGACGACGTCGACGACCGCGCGGAGCTGCCCCTCCTCGCGCATCTTCTCGGCGCGGGCCTCGGCCTCGGCGAAGTAGGCCGAACCGCCTTTACCGGCGAGGTAGCCGCCCAGACCATCCTCCCAGAAGCGCGCCTCCGCCACCCCAGGCGCGAACGCGGAGTAGAGCACCAGGCGAGTCAGCTCGAGCTCTGGATCGGCGCCGGCCGACTCGGACGTGACGACCGTCCAGAGGGTACTGGACTCCACGTCGAGCCGCTCACCCGGCTGGCGTCCCTGGCCATCCACTGCCACGTCGAGACGCTGGCAGAGATAGACTCTCATCGGCTTGAGGGTGGCGGGGTCGATCCCGAGGAAGGCACAAACATCGGCCAACGCCTTCTCGTAGCGCGCCCCGATCGACTCGACATTATCCTGGGCCCATGAGCCCTCTTGGTAGGCGAGCACCAGCGGGCCCGTTGCCCGCGTCACCCAGCCCTCACCAATCATGCTGCCACCCCGTCGCTGACTGTACCACCGACCAGGCGTTCGGTCAACGCGAGCGATTCGCGTCTTGACGTCACACGGGGCCGCCATCCGCCGACCACTTCGCGTGTACGATTGGGACGTGCAACCGACCAGTGCGCCGCCGAGGCCAGGCTCCTGGTTACG
>JACCZL010000448.1 GCA_013695975.1 Chloroflexota bacterium | reverse complement strand
ATCGAACAAGCAAATCGCCCGGGCGCTGGTCATCGCTGAGACCACCGCGAAGTTCCACGTGGCCTCGATCCTGAACAAGCTCGGGGCCGAGGCGCGCACGCACGCGGTGGCGCTGGCGGCGCAGCATGGGCTCCTCGATCCAACCGGCCGGGTAGGCGACCGCTAACATCCTCCGCCCGGCCCCGGCGGTCCAGCCGGGAATGCCGGCCTAGCCGATCGGCTAGGCCGGCTCTCGTCGGCGGTAGGAAGCCGGTCTACCCGATCGGATCGCCGGAACCGTCCGTCTGGCCGAGGCGGCGCGGCGCCGGTCGTGGCATGCTGGAGGCCAGGAGGTCGCATGGACGGGCGCACAAGGAGCGGGCTCCCGACCGATTTACCCCGCTCGGCGCTGCCGGTCGGATCGCGCGCGCCCGGCTTCGTGCTGCCGAGCTCGCCCCAGCAGACCGTCTCGCTGGGCGACTTTCGCGGCCAGCCGGTCGTCGTGGCCTTCTACCCGGCCGACTGGTGCCCGATCTGCGCCGATCAACTGGCGCTGCTCCAGGAGATCCTGCCGGAGCTGGGTCGCTTCAACGCGGCGCTCGTCGCGATCTCCGTGGACGGGGTCTTCTGCCACCTGGCGTTCGCCAGCGACCGGCGCCTGGAGTTCCCGCTGCTGGCGAACTTCGAGCCGAAGGGGGCGTGGCGCGGGCCTATGGCGTCTACCGCGGGCAGGACGGCACCAGCGAGCGGGCGATCTTCGTGATCGATCGGGAAGGGATCATCCGCTGGAGTTACGCCGCCCCGGTCGGCATCAGCCCCGGCGCCGACGGGATCCTGACCGCGCTCGAGGCCATGCAGGCGAAGGGCCCGCCACCATGATGACGGAATGTTCTACGTCCCGAACCGGGCGGTGGCCAAGGAGGCGGTCACGACTCAAGGTGCGTCTGATGTGCGGGAGGCTGACGCAACAGACGCGGCGACACAACACACGCGGGAAGGGAGAGCGACATGGCAATCCGACGTCCTAACCAGTTCGAGCACTTCGAGGCGAAGCTCCCGGGGGTCACCGTCCACTACGTCCGCGAAGGGTCCGGCCCGCCTCTTCTGCTGCTGCACGGCCACCCCGGCTTCTGGTGGGAATGGTACGAGTGCCTCGGGGAGCTCGCCAAGAGCTTCGACGTGATCGCGGTCGATCTGCGCGGGATTGGCGATTCCGAGAAGCCGGACCTCAAGGACCTGTCCCAGTACCACCTGGACGTCGTGACTGACGACCAGGCCAACCTCCTCGAGTACCTCGGTATCGAGCGCGCCTACGTGGTCGGGCACGACTACTCGGCGGCCCCAATTCGAGCAACCGGAGCTGGTCACCGATCGAATCCGGAAGGCGTTTCTCGGAACGTGACCGGACGTTCACATACGACCACCCCGACACCACCAAGCCGTCCGACCGCCGCTCCGACCTGGGCGCCCTTTATCCGAGTCAAGGTCGACGAGATCCCGATCCCGCCCGAGCGCCTCGTCGAGCTGATCGAAGCCGGCGGCCCGGCCTGAGTCGACCTCGGGGAGGGGCACGGCGGAACGTGCCCCTCCCGTGTCGATAGCAGGCCAGGGCTGACCCAGCCTGGTCCACCGGGCCGGGCATGCCGGGGCTGCCTACTATCCTTCGGTGACGACGGAGCCGCTCACCTGGCCACGGTGGAGCCGCCGGGATGTCGGGCCGAGGCGTTAGATTCTTGCTCCCGCCGTAACACGAATTTTGTTCACGTTACGCGCCACGCGAGCCGGGCGGCGGGGGCTTTCAGGTTCACTTGGCTAGTCCCTGATCCAGTCGACGCGGTGGCCCTCGGTGCGGTCGGGGACCTCCCAGCGGGCCATGAGGCGATCGATGACGGCCTCGGGTACGGGGGCGGGGCGGGCGCGGTTCTGGCGCAGCAGGCGGGCCTCGGAGACCTCCAGGTAGACGATGCGGACACGGGCGTTGTAGGCGGCGAAAAGGCTGGTGCAGCGGTCGCGGACCTCACGGCTGAGGTTGGTGCCGTTCCAGGCGAAACCCTGGCCTCGGCGGAGGTAGGCCTTGGCCCGCTCACGCGCGGCCTCGACGACGGGTTGCTGGGGGTCGGTCGGGTCGACCCGCAGCTCGGCGCGGAGGGCGTCAAGGGAGACCACCGGCAGGTCGGGCAGAGGCTCGCGGAGCCAGTGGTCCTTGCCGACGCCGGGCAGGCCAGAGAGGAGCACCACCTCACAGGCGGTGTCGTCGTAGGCGGCGTAGTCGGGGTCACGACCGGGCGTGCGGAAGTACAGGAAGCGGGCGTGGGCGCGCGCCGTGATCCGACCGTCCGGCTCCTGGCGGGTGCAGGCGGGTTTGGCGACGTCGTGGAGGAGGACGGCCGCGAAGAGGAGGGTGCGGTCCTCGGGCGGCCGGGCGCGGTAGGCCAGCAGCCCGGTCAGCGCCTCGCAGGCCAGCCGGGTGTGGGTCGCGACGTCGCCCTCGGCGTGGTGAAGCGGATCTTGCGGGCAGCCGGCCAGTTCGCCCACCCACCCGAAAGCCTGCTCGATGGCCGGCCAGTCGACCCGCCAGTGCGGGGGCTCGGGGCAGTGGGGAAACCAGCTCATCCCGGAAGCTCCCCGAAGAGGTCGACGCCCGGCCGAAGCTGATTGGGCACGATCGGACGGTCGAGCCAGTGGCTGCCCGACTGCGCCACGGTGTCCAGGAAGGAGGCGCGGAGCAGCTTGTAGCGCTCGAGTACCCGGCCGTCTGCCTCGACCTTGACGTAGAGCCCCTCCATCGTGTCGGTCGGATCGGTCTCACTGAGCACCTGCCACGGGTCCAGCCGCTGGGCGACGCAGACGTCCCGCAGGCGTGCATGCCAGGCAGGACTCTTGAAGCGGGAGGGGCCAATCATCGCCCGAAGGTGCGTGAGGGTGGGGATTGGGCCCGCGTGGAGCACCGGCACGGAGACGACCGGCAAGCCGACGAGGAGGGCCCGTCGGTGGTGGGTCGCGAGAAAGGCGGCCGTGCCGGTGTCCAGGACGTCGAACTCCAGGAAGTAGTGGGTGAGGGCATCGTAGAAGAGGGTGTGCTTGGCGTAGAGCCACTCGCCGTACACGACGTAGCGCGTCCCGAGCGCCTCGAAGAGCCGCGCCTGGTGGCAGGCAGCCCAGGCCTTGAAGAAGTTGAACTGCTGCTCCCGCTGGCCGCCATCGAGGAAGTGCCCGCGACTCTGGAGGCGCAGCTCGCCCGACGGGCCGAAGCTGACGCCGACGTTAGCGCCGTCGAGCTTCTCCTCGACGACCAGGTGGCGGCCGGCGAGGGTGCGGAAGGGGACGCTCGCTAGCTCCTCGTCGCCGGGCTGGGGCCGCGAGCCCTCGACGTGGGGCGTCCGAGGGTATTTGTGGAGGCGGAGCATCGGATCAGACCTGTGCTCGAGAATAGCGTCGCGCGGCAATCAGCGGCGTTGTCAGTCTACGCCGGGGCGCATCCGTCGTCGGTGGTGCGAGCGGACTCCTGAACCTGATGCTACAATCTTGACGCATTCGGGCTGCTCGGTGGCCGGTCGGCTGACCTGGAGAAGATCCTGATGAGTGCCAGAGCGACGGGGACTCGAGCGGCGATGGAGCCGCGGACGACGCCGACGAAGGGCGAACTGGTCGTCGAGCTGGATGGGATCCTCGGGGAGAGCGGCGTGCTCTGGCAGCCGTATGACCTGATGCTCTACGAGTACGACGGCTCGATCGATACGGCCAGGGCCCAGGCGGTCGTCCTTCCGACAAGCGCGGAGCAGGTCTCGGCCGTCATCCGGCTCTGCAACCGCCGCGGGGTCCCTTATACGGCCCGCGGGGCTGGGACCGGCCTCTCCGGAGGGGCGATCCCGAGTCGCGGGGGGGTGCTGGTCAGCTTCTCCAGGATGAACCGTGTCCTCGAGGTGGATTTGGAGAACCTGCGGGCGGTCGTCGAGCCGGGCCTGGTCAACCTGCGGCTCAGTCAGGCGGTTGCGCCTGAGCGCCTCCAGTACATCCCGGACCCATCCAGCCAGAAGGCTTGCACGATCGGCGGCAACGTCGGCGAGAACTCGGGCGGACCGCACACTTTGCGCTACGGCGTGACGACCAATCACACCCTGGGGCTGGAGCTGGTCCTGCCCGACGGCACGACGATCCAGACTGGCGGCAAGGCCCTCGACAGCCCGGGCTACGACCTGACTGGCCTGTACGTCGGGTCGGAGGGGACGCTCGGCCTCGTGACGGGGGTGATCGCCCGGCTGGTGCCGCTGCCAGAATCCGTCAAGACTCTGCTGGCGGTCTTCGCGACCGTCGGGGACGCCAGCAAGGCGGTCAGCGGGATGATCGCCCAGCGGATCGTGCCGGCCGCGCTCGAGATGATGGACAACCTGTGCATCCGCGCCATTCAGGCCCGCTCTGATGCGGGCTTCCCGGTCGATGCCGAGGCGGTCCTGCTGGTGGAGGTCGAGGGGCTGCGCGAGGAGATGGACGTCTTCGCCGACGCGATCGCCGAGGTTTGCCGCGAGAACGGGGCGCTCGACGTGCGGGTCGCGAAGGACGACGCCGAGCGCGCGCGCCTCTGGGCCGGCCGCAAGGGGGCGTTCGGAGCGATCGGGATGATCACGCCCGACTACTACACGGTCGACGGGGTTGTTCCGCGCAGCGCGCTGCCGGCCGTGCTGGCCGAAATCGGGGCGATCTCCCAGCGCTCGGGCCTTCGGATCGGCAACGTCTTCCACGCCGGCGACGGCAACCTCCACCCGCTCATTTGCTTCGACGCCGACGTGCCGGGCGAGACTGAGCGCACGGTCGAGGCGGGCGCCGAGATCATGCGGGTCTGCGCCGAGGCCGGCGGCTCCCTGACTGGCGAGCATGGGATTGGGATGGAGAAGAAGGACCTGATGCCGCTGATCTTCGCCGAGGAAGACATCGAGATCATGCTGCGGGTCAAGGCGGCGCTCGACCCGGCCGGCCACTGCAATCCGGACAAGATGTTCCCGACGCCGGGCCGTTGCCTGGAGATGTTCGGCCGCAAGGGCATGGCCGTCGGCTGGTAGGAACGTCGTAGG
>JACCZL010000842.1 GCA_013695975.1 Chloroflexota bacterium | reverse complement strand
CCGCCTGGTGAACCTGATTCTGGCCGGCACGCTCACTGGGAACGAGGTCGGCAGCTTGGTGACCGTCCACCCGGCGCTCGACAGCCTGCCGCCGCGGGCCCATCTGAGAGCCGAGCAAGCCGTGACGCGCCGGTACGGGCGGATCCAGCCCGTGTTCATGTCGACCACCGTCGCCTCGTTCCTCCCGGTCCTGGCCCTTACCCGCAACCGCGGATCCGCGCCGTTCTACTGTAGCCTCGCGGGAATGCTCTGCTACATCGCGATGCTCGCGATCACGCTGACCGCCAACCTCCCGATTAATAAGCGCCTGCTCGAGCTGTCCCCGGACGCGACGCCTGGGGAGGAGTTTCGAGAGTTGCGGGCGCGGTGGAACCGGCTCCACACGGCGCGCAACCTCCTGAATCTCACGGGGCTCATCCTCGCGGTGCTGGGAGCCTTGTCCAAATCTGACTGAGCCAGCATCACTCCCTCGCCACGAACCTCGGTCGCCACGGCGCAACTACTCTCAGGCTGCATGTAGTACCTTGTCAGCCGTCATTTGACGAGTGGCTCGGCCAGGCCAACGCCGGCGGACGTGTGAGCTGCCTGGCAGCGGTGCGGTCGTGGAAGGGCTATACTCCGACCGTCCGAGGGCTCTCAGTCGAGAGCATCGGCAGCCGAGAGGGGGCCCCATGGTTCGCCGGAGCCGCCGCCGTGTGTTGCAGGTCGGCCTCGGCCTGGCTGGAGTCGGCCTGCTGTCGGGCTGCGGGATGGTCGCGCCCCAGCCCCCGCCGCGGCGGCCGACGAAGGTGTCGCGGATCGGCATGCTCATGCCGGCTGGCCTCGATCCAACGAACACCGCTGCGCTTCTCCAGGGGTTGCATGGACTGGGCTGGGTCCAAAGCGAAACCCTCGCCGTCGAGTACCGATGGGCGAAAGCGAACGAAGCGCTCCTCGCCCGGGCCGCCGAACTGATCGATCTCAACGTTGACGTCATCGTCGCGGCCGGGAACGAACCGATCCGTGCGGCCAGAACCGCGACCGGCACGATCCCGATTGTCATGGCGGTCAGTGATGATCCGGTGGGGGCTGGTCTCGTCGCCAGCCTGGCCCACCCGGGCGGGAACGTCACCGGCCTGACGAATCTCGGCACGGAGCTGGGCGCGAAGCGCCTGCAACTGCTCAAGGAGGCCGCCCCGTGGATCACGCGCGTGGCGATCGTGTGGGACCGGGAGATCCTGGGTGGGATGGGTGACGACCCCGGGCTGGGAGTCGCCGCCGGCGCATTGGATCTGCAGATCGAGCCCCGCCCCTTCGGAGCCGGGCACCTCCAGTTGGGAGAGGCTCTCGAAGGCGCGGCGGCGGGGGGAGCGGACGCGATCCTGCTCCTTTCCCAACCTCTTGGGGGTTTTGTCACGTTCGTGCATTTACCGAGATTCTTCGCGAAGACCCGACTACCGACGATGGCCGGGGACAGTGAGAGTGCGCGCGCCGGCAGCCTGTTGGCATACGGACCGAGCGTCCTTGACCTTTTCCGGCGTGCCGCCACCTACGTGGACAAGATCCTCAGGGGCGCGAAGCCGGCCGACCTGCCCGTCGAGCGTCCCACAACGTTCGACTTCGTCGTCAACCTCAAGACCGCCCAGGCCATCGGGCTGACGATCCCGCAGTCGGTCCTGACCCAGGCCACCGAGATCATCCAGTAGCGGCGCGTCTCATCGAGGGGCGTGGGTCGCGTGGCGGACGGAGACCGGCCCTACACCCCGAGGTACTGGCGGTGGGTCGCCTCGTCGGCCATCAGGCTCTGGGGTGTGCCCTCGAAAACGATCGCGCCCTTGTTCATGACGTAGACGCGATCGACCGAGTTGAGGGCGAGTGCGAGGTTCTGCTCGACGAGGATGAACGACAGCCGCTCGGCCTTGAGCTCGGCGATGATCGCGCCGATCTCCTGGACGATCAGCGGGGCCAGACCCTCGGATGGCTCGTCCATCAGCAAGAGCTGGGGGTTCGTCATCAGCGCTCGGGCGATCGCCAGCATCTGCTGCTCCCCCCCCGAGAGGGTGCCCGCGAACTGTTTCTGGCGTTCGCGAAGGCGGGGGAAGCGCTCCAGCGCTCGGTCGAGCGTCCAGCCGGTCGGGCCCTTACGGGCGGCGAGCAGGAGGTTCTCCTGCACCGTGAGGTCGGGAAAGACCCGGCGCCCCTGGGGGACCAATCCGATCCCGAGGCGGGCGATGCGGTGCGAGGGCAGGCCGACTAGCTCGCGCTCGCCGAAACGGATTGAGCCGGCGCGCGGCGGCGTGAACCCCACGATGCTGCTGATCGTGGTCGTCTTGCCGGCGCCGTTCCGGCCGAGCAGACCGACCGCCTCGCCGGCCTCGAGACGCAAGGAGACGCCCCGAAGGATGTGACTCTCCCCATAGTAGGTGTGAACGTCGGTCAGTTGGAGCATCGAGGGTGGGTGGCGATCGTCATGGTGAGCCGGGCACACCGCCGGGATGGAGGCTCGAGGCGGGGTTCGTGCCGAGGTAGACGGCGAGCACCTCGGGGTTGTTCCGAACTTCAACGGGCGGGCCTTCGACCAGGACTTCGCCGTAGTGGAGGACGGTGACGCGGTCGGCCAGCGC
>JACCZL010000803.1 GCA_013695975.1 Chloroflexota bacterium | reverse complement strand
CTACGAGGGAGGCCGCTGACGTTTGCGTCCAGGCTGCCAGGCCGTCGTGGGCGCCCGCTTTCCCTCGGGCCGAGCGGCGCGCGCGGGGGCAGACTGCCGCTCGCGACCGTTCGGGGAGGGCCGCGTTGACCCCAGCTTCCTCAGTCCTGGCCGCGGCACGACCGGCCAGCGCCCTTGCCGGAGTCGATCGAGCAGCCCGGGCAAGAGGTCGCGACGGCGCTCCGCCAGCACGATCGTCGGGATCGCCAGCAGGCTCAGCACCAGCAGCCCGCCGTGCAGCAGGCCGGGTCGATACTCCAGGCGGACCTGGTGCGCGCCGGTCCCGATGGGGATCGCGAGGTAGCTCGGCATCACCATCACCGGGTCGACGTTGACGCCGTCAACGGTGGCTTGCCAGTTGGGGTGGTAAGCGGTCTTCAGCAGGAGCAGGGAGTCAGGCCGATCGACGTCGACCCGCACCTCGTAGCGCCCACTTCCGACCGTCTCGGGGCCCAGGCGGCCTCGCACCGGCTCCTCGGGCGGCGCCTGGCTCAGCACCTCGGCCGCTCGCGCCAGCGGGAACTGCCGCGGACTCGCGATGGCTCCGCCGCCGAAAACGACTCTCGGGTAAAGGTCTTCGCCCGGAAACGCGCTTTGCAACCAGGCCGAGGCCGCCGCGTAGAGCTCGTTCTTGTCGCCGACGAAGGTGCGATCCGCCCCGACCAGATCGAAGTAGCCCGTGGTCGGAACCTCGTAGAGGCGATGGCGGCCGAACTGTCGGAGCGGCTGCACGAATTCCGGGAACCTCTGGCCGGCCGGAGCGACGACGTAGCGGATGTTGAAGAGGTTGTAGTGGTCCGCGCGGGTCGCGTCGAACAGGGGCATCAGGTCGGCGTTGAGCGAGAAGTGATGCAGGGTGATGTAGTTCAGAGTGTCGAAGCCGTGTCGGCTCAGCAGGTACGAGACGTGGACCTGGTCGATGCGATACTCCTTGCCCCAGTCCTTCTCGCGTCCGGCGTAGATTCGGCCCGGCGGCAAGCCCCGTAGCGTCTCGACCAGGAGGGCGAGATCTTGCTCCTCGGCGCCGAGGGCCGCCTGGGCTTTCGCCATCATCCTCGCATTGTCGCTCAGATACCCCGCGCGCTCACGGAAGGCCGGGTAGAGCGCGAAGACGGTGATGGCAAGCGCGGCGAGCAGGAAGCGCGGGTCCCGCCGCGTAAACACCCAGCGCCAGGGCACGGCGAGGCCGATGCCGATGAGCAGGATGCCGGCCAGGTGGACACCGGCGATCAGTCGATGGAAGTGCAGGTCGCGAGCGCCGGGCACGAGGTCGATCAGCGCGCCCCAGGTCGAGCGACCGAAGTACATCACCAGCCAGAGCAGGGCGAGCGCGACGACGATTCGATGGCGCTCCTCCCGCCAGCGCCAGAGCGAGTAAGCCAGGCCGACCCCGGCCATGATCGTCAGGGCCGGTAAGCGGCCGAAATCGAACAGCTCACCACTCGCGAGAGAGCCCAGGACCCAGCCGGCGCCAAACGAGTTGAACCGCCATTGCTGCTCCCAGAAGCCGCGGTTCATGTAGGCGCTGTCCAGGAAAAAGGGAACGAAGAAGTATGCTGTCACCACCAGAAACAGGCCTGCGACGATGGCCAGCCGCACCGCCCGGCGGCGCACGTCCTGGCCCGACGACGGCAGCAGGGGGAAGAGTGCGATCGAGCCGAGGGCGATGTAGCCGACGATCAGGTGGGACAGCATCGTGACGGCCAGTAGGAGGACCGCGGCGAAATAGCCTCGCCCGTCTCTCAGGGTGGCATAGCTCTGGCTTACGGCCATCGGCAGGAAGAACATCCCCCAGAGCTGGGGGGTCATGCCCCACCCCCGCCAGCTATAGCTGGCCAGGTCGAACCCGAAGAGGTTCTTGGTCGCGATAAGCGGCGCCGCGACGGCGGCGAAGGCGGCCGTCAGCGGCGGGAAGTCGAAGCGTCGCATCGACCAGTAGATCGAGAGCGGGAAGAAGCTCAGCAGCAGGTAATTGGTCCAGTTGTAGATCTCGACGATCGGGACCAGGCCGAGCGCGAGGCGGTAGAGGATCGCCGGGACGACCAGGGACAGGTGCCCGTAGTGATGGAAGAGCGGGAAGCCGAGCGCGATCGGCGCGAGCCAGACGTCCGTCGGATCCTGCCAGGCTGCCAGGGCCGCGGCTGCCCGCTCGATCGAGAGGAGATGGAGCACCCCGTCGTGGATCTTGGGGATCCTGATACCGACCTCGTGGTAAAGATAGTAAAGGTTGAAGCCGACGATCAGGCCGAGCAGCATGCGGGCCAAGTCCCGCTCCCACTCCCGCGCGAGGAGCCAATGCCGAGCGGGAGGGGTGGTCGTCTCGAGGCACGGCGGCTGATCCTCGCCGTCGACCGTCGAAGGTGACGGCGAGATCGTCAACGTGTCAGTTCGGGGCACGTGTCCAGTTTCCTCGCACGATCGTCTGGCGCCAAGAGTATGCCGCCTTTTTCGTCCACGACACCAGTAGGCCGCCCATCCCCCTACCGCCCGGCGGCGCGTTGTCCCTCATGAAGCGAGGGCGTGAAGTATAGCGGGCTCGATGTGTCGCGCCGATGTACTGTATGCTTCACGAGGCTCGCGAATACACAACCTGAGGAACAGAGTCTGGACATGAGACGAGGGACTGGCAAGGTGACACGACAGCTCGTGATGATCGGCGCGGTGCTCGCAATCCTATTGGCGCCGCCATTGCTTGTACCGGCGACGGCAGACGCCGCGGCGCTGCCCACCAACCACGCCCAATTCGTGGCGAGGGTGGTCGCGCTGACGAACGCCGAACGCGGCAAGGCCGGGCTGCCAGCGCTGACGAACAACGCCGCGCTGACCAGGGCGGCCCAGGGCTACGCGGTGACGCTGGCCGACAACCCGGCCTGCTTCGGCCATAGCTGCGGCTCGACCCTGAGCCAGCGACTCAGCAAGGCCGGCTATACCAGCCCACGAGCCTGGGGCGAGAACATCGCCTGGGGCTACCCGACCCCGGAAGCGGTCGTGGCGGCGTGGATGAAGTCGACTGGGCACCGCGCCAACATCCTGAGCCGCAACTTCAAGGAGATCGGGGTCGGGCTGACGAGCAGCACCGTCGCGAGCACGAAGGGTCGGCTATACTGGGTCCAGGACTTCGGCACGCGATAGTTCGCCCGGGGCACGCCGGCATTCGTGCAATTCGGGCGCGTTAGTTCTCTCGTAGCAACGGTGGCACCGGCTTCGACGTCAGGACCAACTGTGAGTCTGGGAGCGACGGACCTGACCAGTGATACCTGGCGCCACGCCTGCGCCATGAACGATGGCGCAGGCGGCTGAGCGACGGCGCGGACGTCGAGAGCGGGGCAGGATCGCGTTGATCCTGCCCCCGCTGGCTTGCCTGGATCGAACGATCCTTGACACCGTCCGGAGGGCGGTGCTATAGCATTAGGCAAGCAGCGGCCTGGCGCTCCTGAGCAAGGGTGTGCGTGCCGCCTACCAGGCGAGCATCCCCTCGTCGCGGCCGTCCCCTGGAGGTTGCCGGTGGAGCTATCGCCGCGGCGGCAACGGATCCTCAAGCACGTCGTCGAGGAGTATGTCCGGACGGCCGTGCCGGTTTCCTCCGAGGCGATCGTTCGCGGCTACCAGCCGGAGCTGAGCACGGCCACCGTCCGCAACGAGCTGGCCCAGCTCGAAGACCTGGGCCTGGTCTCCCATCCGCACACCTCGGCCGGCCGGATCCCGACCGATGTCGGCTACCGCTTCTACGTCGAGCACCTGATGGAGCGCGCCGACCCCTCGCCCGGCGAGCAGCGGGCGATCCGCCAGCAGTTCCACCAGCTCGAGCCCGACGTCGGCCGCTGGGTCCACCTGGCGTCGTCGGTGCTGGCCAACGCCGTCCAGGCGGCGGCGGTAGTCACCCCGCCGGCCTCCGATCGGCGGTCCTTCGAGGACGTCTACTATGAGGGCCTCGCCCACATCCTGAGCCAGCCCGAGTTTACATACAGCCACAAGGTCGTGCCGTTGGTCCAGGTCCTGGAGCGCGGCGCGGTCCTGGGCCAGCTCCTGTCGCAGGCGCTGGACGTCAGCCGCGTCGTGGTGGTGATCGGTCACGAGCACCCGCTCCAGGAGATGTGGGAGACGAGCGCGGTGCTGACCGGCTACGGGCGAGCCGAGGACGTCCAGGGTGTCGTGGGCGTCCTCGGCCCGACGCGGATGCCCTACTGGCGCGCGGTCGCGATGGTCCGCTTCATGGCCGGTCTGATGGGGCTCCTCGTCGCCAGCGAAGCTGAACGCCGAACCCATCAATGGAGAGAACGCGATGTCAACTGAAGGAGCGGCTGAGGGACCCTCGACGCCGGAGCCCGAAGAGGCGGCCGAGGAAACCGGCAGCGTAAGCGAGATCGAGCGCCTCCGGGCCGAGCTGACCGAAGCTCGGGAACGCGCCGACCGCTATCACAGCAACTGGCAGCGCTCGGCCGCCGACTTCCAGAACTGGAAGCGCCGTGCCGATCAGGAGCGCGCGGAGCTGACGCGGCTGGCCGAGGGCGCGATGTGCGCCGAGTTGCTGCGGGTCCTCGACGATTTCGAGCGCGCCTTCCAGGCGTTTCCACCGGAGCTCCGCACCCTGACCTGGGTCGAGGGGGTCGCGATGATCGGGCAGAAGCTCTTCGCGATCCTCCAGGGCCGTGGCCTCAGCCCGATCGAGGCCCTCGGCCAGGACTTCGATCCCCACGTCCACGAGGCGGTCCTCCACGAAGAGGAGGGCGACTTGAGCGAGCAGACGAGCATCGTCGCCGAGCTCCAACGCGGCTATCGGTTTCACGACCGCGTGATCCGCGCCACGCTCGTCAAGGTGGGCAAGCCACCCGAGCCAGCCGCGAGCAGCGATCAGCCGCCAGCAGAAGAGGGAGAGGCGGCCGCCGGGGACGAGGCGATGAGCTGAAGCTCCGTAGGCGTGGGCTTGTCCGCCCGCGTCGCGAGGAAGCGGGGGGACAAGCCCCCCGCCTACGCAGGCATGCGCTCCGCTCTCGTCGCTGACCCTGTGGCATAATCCTCCCCTGTGGGCAGCGCCACGGCGCCGCCCATCACGTTACGCGATATCGAGCGAGGTTCATGGCCACCACCAAACGCGACTATTACGAGGTGCTCGGCGTCGGGCGGAGCGCGTCCGAAGATGCGATCCGAAAAGCGTATCGCAAGCTCGCCTTCCAATTTCACCCGGATCGTAATCGCGAGCCGGGCGCGGCCGAGCGCTTCAAGGAGGCCCAGGAGGCCTACGAGACGCTCGCCGATGGCGACAAGCGTGCCCTCTACGACCGCTACGGTCACCTCGCCAGCGAGCGCGGTTTTAGCAACGGCGGCGGCTTCGCCGGCTTCGGGATCGAGGACATCTTCGAGAGCTTCTTCGGCGCCGCGGCAGGCACCGGCCGCCGCGGGCGGGTCCAGCGTGGGGCCGACCTGCGGACCGACGTGACGCTGACCCTCGAAGAGGCCGTCTTTGGCGCCGAGAAGGAGATCTCCTACCCGAAGCACGAGGTCTGCGGACACTGCACCGGTCGTGGGATCGAGCCAGGCTCCGAGCCAGTTGTCTGCCCGCGCTGCAACGGAACCGGGGAGCTCCGCCGGGCGCAGCAGTCGATCTTCGGCCAAATGGTCAACGTCAGCATGTGCGACCGCTGCCGAGGCGAGGGCACGCTGGTCCAGGATCCGTGTCGCGAGTGCCGTGGTCAGGGGTCCGTGCGCGCGACCAAGACCCTGCGGGTCAACATTCCGGCCGGCATTGACGACAACTCGCAGATCCGCCTCTCGAACGAAGGCGAACCGGGTCCGCGGGGTGGGCCGCCGGGCCACTTGTACCTGGTCATCCACGTCCAGTCCCACCGCTACTTCCGCCGCCAGGGCAACGACCTGCTTGTCGAGCTTCCGATCAACATCGCCCAGGCCGCGCTCGGCGACGAGTTGGAGATCGAGTCGCTCGACGGCCCGGTCCAGGTCAAGGTCGCGCCCGGTACCCAGAGCGGCCGCATGGTCCGCGTGCGCGGGAAGGGCGTTCCGTACCTTCGGGAGCAGGGCCGCGGCGATCTCCAGATCCGCCTGAAAGTCAGCACCCCCACCGACCTGACGCCAACCCAGCGTGAGCTGCTCGAAAAACTCGCCGAAACGTTCGACGGGGTTGGCCCGCACGAAGATAAGGGCCTTTTCGAGAAGTTCAAGGACGCGATCATCGGGTGACGGCGTGGCTCGAGCTGAGCGCCGTCGCCGAGCCGGAGGCGGCCGACGCCGTCGCCGAGGTCTTTGGGCGCTGGGGGCGGGGGGTGGCGGTCGAGCAACCAGTGCGCGACGCGCCGGATGGTGACGGCGGCTGGGTCGATCCACGCCGAAACGTGGTGGTCAAGACCTACCTGCCGCTCGACGAGGATGCCGAGCGCCGCCGGCGACTCCTCGAGGAGGCCGTCTGGCATCTGGGACGGCTCCGCCACGTCGAGTCGCTCCAGACTCGGGCGCTGGCCGAGGAGGACTGGGCCCACGCCTGGAAGCGGTTCTTCTTCCCCCACCGCGTTGGCCGCCGCCTGGTGATCGTGCCATCCTGGCGTCGTCGGGCACGCGCACCCGCCGACCTGGTGATCCGTCTCGATCCGGGTATGGCCTTCGGGACCGGGCTGCACCCGACCACGCGGATGTGCCTGGCGCTGCTCGAAGAGCACCTCCGGCCGGACGAGCGGGTCCTCGATTTCGGCTGCGGCTCGGGCATTCTCTCGATCGGGGCGGCACGCCTTGGCGCCGCCCGCATCCTCGCGCTCGACGTCGACGCCATCGCGGTGCGGGTCGCGCAGGAGAACGTCCGCCGGAACCGCGTCATCCGGCGCGTCCGCGTCCGCCAGGGCACCGTCGGAACGGACGGGCTCGTCGAAGACGGGCCTACCCCCGGGAGCGCGGGCGTCCCGCCCGCCTCCGTTGGCGGG
>JACCZL010000795.1 GCA_013695975.1 Chloroflexota bacterium | reverse complement strand
GGCCCGACGCGGTCGTCGGGCCAGACTGGGCCGGCTGGCCGCGAAGGGTTAGGATCGCTCCCACCTGCTGGGCGGTCGCCGGCAGGACGCCGTTCGCCTGGACGCTGCCGGATCCCTGGATGAAGAGGGCCAGCGCCCGCTCGGGGTCGTTGCCGGCCCGACCCAGCAGCGCGGCGACGTAGGCGATGCCCGCCTCGGCGTTATCCTCGACGGCGGCGCGATCGAGCGGCCGCCGTACGATCTCCCGCGCGACGTAGTCGAACGTCGCGTCGGCGACTCGGAGGATGCCAAGCCCGCCCCGCGCCCCGGCCATCGCCCTGATGAGGGCTGGATCGACGCCGTAGCGCCGCGCCAGCCCATCCAGGACCCCCGCCAACGACCCGGCGGCTGTGCCCGACGGTCCGGGCGCTGGTCCGGCTGCCTGAGCGCCGGCAACGGCTGAGGCAGTGCCGCCAGCTCCCTCGGGGATCGCCAGGCGCTGGCCGGCCACGAGCCGATTGGGGTCGGTCAGGCGGTTGGCCTCGGCCAGCGCTTGCACCGCGATGCCGAAGCTTTGAGCGATGCCGCTGACGGTGTCGCCCGGGCGGACGACATAGGTCTGGCGGGCGGCCGAGGACGCCGGGGGTGGCGCCGCCGCGCTCGGCTCGGCCGGGGCCGGCAGCTTGATCACCTGGCCGACGATCAGCGCGTTCGGATCGACCAGCTCATTGAGCGCCAGGAGCTGGTCGAGCGGGACGGCGTGGCTCACGCCGATGCTGCTCAGCGTCTCGCCATCCCTGACGACGTGCTCCGACTCGGCGGCGACGAACGCACGCCCGCTCACGAGGCTCGCGAGAACGAGGACTACGATCGCCAACCGGCTGATGCGACCCGGCACGGTCCCTCCGATCGGCTGGTGGAAGACCAGTGTAAGGGCCGACCGGTCACGTCCACGTCACCGCCGGACCACCGGGCGTCACAGTCGCGTCACATAGCCTGGACATCTCTTTGCATGCGCGCGGACGCCCCGTATACTGGGCTTCAGGGCATCGAACAGGTGATCTGGGTGCACAAGGAAACATCGACCGCGCATGACCCCCTCCAGGGAGGCCTGGGGCCAACGCGGAACGGTACGCGCGTGCTGGTCGTCGACGACGACCCGATGAGTCTAGAAGTGCTTGCCGTGGCCCTGCTCGAGTACGGATTCAGCGTCCGCACGGCGGCCAGTGCCACCGAGGCGTTGGCCGAGGCCCGCCGACTGCCACCCGCGCTCGTCCTGGTGGACGTCTTGATGCCGGGGATCGACGGCTTCCAGCTCTGCGCCGCGCTCAAGGACGACCCCCAGCTCAGCGCGGTGCCGGTCGTCCTGCTCTCGGCCGACGACGGCGGCCCGCGCGACCGCGAGCGCGGCGCAAGCGTCGGTGCGGCAGACTACCTGACGAAGCCGATCGACCTGCCCGGATTGGTCCGAGTCGTGCGCCAGCTCGCGGCGTAATCACGAGTCGAGAGTCGGGATTCCGGGGTACGATGACGTGTAACTCTCGGCTGGAGGCTGTATGGCACGACTGAGCGGCGGCCAGGCGGTGGCTCAGGCGCTGCGGGCCGAAGGGATCGAGGTCGCCTTCGGGATCGTCGGCACCCACAACGTCCAGATCTTCGACGGCCTGTACGACGTGCCGGAGCTGCGCGTGGTCACGACCCGGCACGAGCAGGGGGCCGGCTTCATGGCCGACGGCTACGCCCGCGCCACCGGGCGGATCGCCGCCTGTGTGGTCGTCCCGGGCCCGGGCCTCACCAACGTCCTGACGCCCCTCGGCCAGGCCTACTCGGACTCGGTCCCGATGATCGCGATCACCGGTCAGAACCCGACCTCGCGGCTCGACCGCGGCCTCGAGGACTTCCACGAGCTGCGCGACTCGGTGCGGGTCGCCGCGACGGTCACCGCCAGCGCCGCTCGGGTCGCCAGCGCCGCCGACGTCCCCCGAGCGATCCGAGAGGCCATCCGGATCATGCGGAGCGGCCGGCCACGCCCGACGTTTCTGGAGGTCCCGATGGACATCCTCGGGGGCGAGGAGGAGGTCGAGCTGCTCCCACCGGTCGAGGACTATCCGCGCCCGGCCGGCAGCCCGGCCGCGATCGAGCGGGCGGCAGGGCTGCTCAGCGCGGCCCGTCGGCCGATGATCCTGGCCGGTGGCGGCGTCATCAGCGCCGA
>JACCZL010000794.1 GCA_013695975.1 Chloroflexota bacterium | reverse complement strand
ACGACGGCCGTCGCGAAGTTGGTTTCGGCGCCGGCGATCTTGAGCTGGAAGTCGGCGACGTAGCGCAGCGGCCCGGCCTCGCGCGGGGCGAAGAGGGCCATCGTCTCGCCGAGGGTGACGACGTCGGGCATGGCGCTAGATGATCGCAGCCGACCCGCGCTCGGTCAAGCGGTCTCCCGAGGGCGCCGCCTGATACAATGGCCGCGAAAGATGCGGGTGCCGAGCCTCGCGACAGAGCTCTCCGTCAAGCCGGCGCGCGGGGCGCGCGGCGGGTCGCAAGTCTCGCTCGCCCGCGCGCCGGTCACCTGGGGCCAGCTCCTGGCCCTGCTCCTGTTCGGGGTTTTGATCGTCTACCTGCTGATCGCGGCCGCCAGTCCCGGCTACGTCTCCGACATCGGCACCAACAAGACCTGGGGCCGCTGGATCGCCCGCAACGGGATCGAGGACGCCTATCGCATCCCAGTCGACTACCCGCCGCTGCTGCTGTACTTCTTCGGAGCGGCCGGCTGGCTCTACCAGACGTTCGTCGACCCGAGTTTCGCCGAGCGGCCGGCCCTGGCGAGCCAGACCTATACGTTTCTGGTCAAGCTGCCCGGCGTGCTCTTTCACCTGGTCGTCGCCGTCACGATCTATCGCCTGACGAGGCGGTTCGGGCCGGTCGCTGCCTTTGGCGTCGCGGCGGCCTACGCCCTCAATCCAGCCGCCGCCTACGATGTCGCCCACCTCGGCCAGACCGATCCGGTCCACGCCGCGTTCGCGCTCCTCTCCGTCGGCGCCCTCCTCGGCGGTCATCTCGTCTGGGCCGGGGCTTGCCTGGCGCTGGCTGCGCTGACCAAGCCCCAGGCCTGGATCCTGGCGCCGCTGGTCGGGCTGGCGCTGCTGCTCTGGTATGGGCGCCGCGGCGCGCTGCGGGGGGCGCTCGGCGCTGGCGCCGCGACGGGACTGGTCCTTGCGCCCTGGCTCCTGCTCGATCGGGCCCATCATCTGCCCCGCTTCTTCGAGTACCTCGAGACTAAGTCGGTCAACAGCACCGCCCTGACCGCGCAGGCCCACAACCTCTGGTGGCTCCCGACGCTCGTCGAGTGGCGCTTCATCAACGACTGGGAGCCGCTGGTCGGGCCGATCAGCTACCGGGTTGTCGGACTCGGCATGGTGGCGGTGTTGCTGCTCCTCGTCGCGACTCGCCTGCCGAGCTTGCGCCCGCGCGATCGACTCTACGCCCTCGTGGCTACTCTGATCGTCGGCTGGTTCGCGGTGACGGTCCGCGCCCACGAAAACCACCTGTTCATGGCGATCCCGTTTCTGGCCGTCGCCTGGGCCTTCGACCGCCGCCTCGGCCTGCTTTTCGTCCTGGTGTCGGCCAGCCTGCTGGCAAACCTGGTCCTCCACGACCCGCTGGTCATGGGGAGCTACGCGGCCGGGCCGGACCCCGGCCAGCCGCTGCCCCGCTGGGTGATCCTGGCCCAGGTGACCAACGTCCTGCTCACGCTGGTGGCCGTTGGCCTGGCGGTTGGTCAGGTCTTTCGGCCGCGGCGCGGGGCGCTCGGAGCCGCTCGTTAGGCGAGGCGTGCCCCGGTCGGCGCTGCTGGTGCCCCTCGCGATCGGGCTGCTGGCGGCGGCGCTTCGGCTGTGGGCGATCGACCTGGCCCCATTCGGCTACGACGAGGTCGACGTCCTCGGCCGCGCCCGGGCCGTCGTCGACGGTGGGCTGACCGCTACCGGGCCGCTCACGTCCTGGGGCATCCCGGACCCGCCCGGATCGGTCTACCTGATGGCGCCGCCATCCCTGCTCCCACGGCCGGCCCTGGCCGCGGCGGCCTGGGCGGCCCTCCTCAACGTCGCCGCGGTCCTGATGACCTGGTGGCTGGCGCGGCGCTTCTTCGGTCCTCGGGTGGCGCTGGCCGCCGCCCTGCTGTACGCGGTGAATCCCTGGGCGGTGTACTTCAGCCGCCGAACCTGGGCCGAGATCGTCCCGCTCTACACGGTCGTGGCCATCTGGGCCGCGCTCGAGGTGGTCTGTCATCGTCGATCGGTTTGGGCGGTGCCGTTCTTCGTGGCCCTGGCGCTCCAGGTAAATACCCGCATCCTGGCGCTGGTGTACGCCCCGGCCGCGCTGCTGGCGCTGGCGCTCTTTCCCCGTCGCTGGGGCTGGCGCTGGCCGCTGGTCGGGGTCGCCCTCGGGACCCTGATCTCACTGCCCTACCTGGTTTACGTCGCCGGCCACTGGTCCGAGCTGGCGGCCAGGCTGGCCGCGGGCAACCGTGGGATCGACTTCGATGCTCAGAACTCGGCACCCGCGCTCCTGCTCTGGACCGCCGCGGGCTACGGTCTGCTCCCCGCCAGCAGCCGCGCCGCCCCCTGGCTAGATCCGCTCGGGCGGGCGGCTGGCCTGACCCTCTGGCTCGTCGCCGGGTTGCTCCTCGGCGGCCTGGCGATGACGCTCCGGGCCGTCATGCGGCGCCGCCGGGATGCGCCCGCGCTGCTCCTGCCCGGGCTCTGGCTGGGGTTGCCTTTCCTGACCCTGATGGCTCAATCGTCCTCGGTCTACCTCCACTACCTGGTCGCGCTCTTCCCGGCCGTCTTCCTGGTGATGGGCTTCCCGCTGGGGGCGCTGCTCGGGAGCCGCCGCACGGGGCTTCGGCTGGTCGGTGGGGCCACTCTGATCCTGCTCTGCGCCGTCCAGCTCGCGACGACCGGCGCGCTCTACCGCGTCCTCGCGGCGTACGACCCCGACGAGACGAGGGCCGCCCCGCTCGAACTGCGCCAGGCGGCCGCGGCGCTCCCCCGTGAGGCGGCCGACCAGCTCGGGACCGGCGAGCGCTACGGTGTCGAGCTCCCGCTCCGCTTCTGGCAGGCCGTGGCCGACGCGACCCGCACCCAGGCGGCCCGCATCGGCGTGAGCGACGTCCTGATCCTGGCCGGTGCGACCGATCCGCTCACTGCCGAGCGGCCGGCGATCCTCGACTACCTCCTGCGCCCGCGCCTCGAGCCACGCTTCCTCCAGGCCGACACGCTCGTCTTCCCCGTCGATCGGCCGGCGCTGGTCCTCGAAACCCCCGACATCGACCCCGCCGATACGCTCGAGCGCTTCGGCCCACGGCTGGCGAGCATCCCTGTTCCGAGCACCAATCGAACCGGCCGTGACTACGCCCACCTGACGCTCGTCGAGAGCCGCCCCCTCGATGCCTGGAACAACGTCCCGCCGTTCCGCAACCGTGCCGCCTTCGAAGGTGGCATCGAGCTGCTCGGCTTCCGAGGCGAACGAGTCGTCCGAGCGGGCGACAGTCTGGCCGTCGTGACGTACTGGCGGCTGGGTCCAGAAACGGCGACGGCGCCGGTCTCCGTCCGCCTCGTCGACGCGAGCGGCGGGAGTCTCGTCCGGGCCGAGCCACGAGCCGATCCAGCCCTGACTGCCACCAGCGGTGCGAGGATCCTGGTGCGGCGACAGGAGCTGGCGATACCCGCCCAGGCGACGGTGGGCGACTATCGACTCGAGGCGATCGTGGCGGGCCCGGGCGGCAACCTGGTGCCGAGGACCGGTGGCCGCGGCGTGAGCGAGACCCTGGCGACGATCAGAGTGTACCCGCGCTGACCGCGAGCGCGGATCGGCCCCCTTCCACATAGCCCGGATTATTTCACCGGCCGGTCGGGTGCCTGCTGGGAGCGCGGGCGTCCCGCCCGCCCCGGTCGTCCGAGCCGGGG
>JACCZL010000785.1 GCA_013695975.1 Chloroflexota bacterium | reverse complement strand
CCCCTACCGCGGGGGCGGGCGGGACGCCCGCGCTCCCAGGTGGGGGTTCCTGGGCCAACGCGAGGCCTGGCTGTTCGGGGCGGGGTTGGCTGGGGCCGCCGTCTATTACCTGGCGGTACGGGTGCTGCCTGATCCGGCCGGCTTCGCGACGGCGATGGGCTACTGGCTGGGGGTCGACAAGGCCCCGCCGGCGACGCGCGGTGGGGCCGCCCTGGTCGGCATGCTCGGCGCCGAGCTGGCGCGCTATTGGGACTACTTTGGCGAGGAACCACTCGAGCTTGGGCTGGTCCTGCTCGGCCTCGGCGCGGGCCTCTGGTGGGCCGTCCGAGGCTCCCACCCCGCCCGTCTGATCCTGCTCGGCCTCGGCGCGGCCTTCGTCTTCTTCGTCCTGGCCGTCAGCATGAAATCGAAGTTCTACATGCTGCTGACCTACCCCTTCTACCTGCTGCTGGTCGCTCGACTGCTGGAGCGGGTGGCCGTTGCCGTAGGATCGCGACTGGCCGTCAGCCGTCTCGTAGGGGCGACCCGCCGGTCGCCCAGGCTCGAAGGCAGCGACGTGAGGGCGCCCGGCCGGTCGCCCCTACCGGTCATGCCCGTTACGCATCTGGTTCTGGCCGGACTCGTTACTCTCGTCGCCCTGATCCCGCTTCGGGCCGAGGAGCGGGCCTGGGACAACTACATTCGCGCCCGCCGCTATCGCGAGGGGCAGGAGTACACGGCGCTGACGACGCAGCTCGATCGACTGGCCGGGCCCGACGCGCGGGTCATGGCCCCGCCGCTGTACTGGATCGGGCTGCGAAACCATCCTTACGTCGACATCTTCGTCTACGAGCGGCTCGAGCGCCAGTACGGGATGAGCGTGGCCCAGTTTCTCGACGAGACCCGTCCGGACTTCGTGATCACCGACGCCAAGATCGCGACCGAGAGTCGGGTCGAGAAGCTGCTCTACAACGAGCTCGACGCCCGCGCTGCCCGCCAGTTCGTCGTGCGCCACAAGAGCTACGGGGACGTCGCCGTCTACCGACTGGACTGGTAGCGGCGTGCCGTCGCTGCTCGTCACGGTCGACACCGAGCCAGACCTGCCCAAGCGGCGCCAGGCGTCGCTCGGCACGCTCCACAACATTCCGGCCCTGGTGACCCTGCAGGAGCGGCTCCCGAACGTCCGCCTGACGCTGCTGGTCACGCACAGCGTGGTCACCGACGCGGACTCGCTCCGGATCCTGGAGCGGCTCGCGCGCGACTACGACTGCGAGATCGGGGCCCACCTCCACCCCGAGGAGACCCCGCCGTTCGTGCGCGGGTTTCCCGACGACACCTCGCTGATGCGGCTGCCCTTCGAGGCCCGCGCCGAGAAGCTGCGGACCCTCACCCGCGCCATCAGCGCCCACTTCCCGGCCCCCCGCTCGTATCGGGCCGGGCGCTGGAAGCTGAGCCCCGAGGACCTCGGGCTGCTGGCCGACCACGGCTATTGGGTCGATTCGACGGTGACGCCCTACGTGTCCTGGAAGATCGAGCACGGCCCCGACTTCGCGGACGCTCGGCCGGAGCCCCACCGAGTCGCGGGCGGGCGGCTCTGGGAGGTGCCAGTGACGATCGGGCTCAACCGCGGGCAGCGGCTGACCAGGGCCGGCCCGTTGCGCCGCGCCCTGCGGGCCTATCTCCAGCTCTGCTCGCTCGAGCTGCTCGGCCTGCCGGCGCCGGCCAAAGCGGCCTGGGACCTGGCCCGCCCAATCCGCCCGGTCTGGCTCCGCCCGACCTACAGCTCGGCCCGCGAGATGGCCCGCCTGGCCGACCGCGTGATGGCGCGCTCGCCGGACGCCCCACTGACGATGATGTTCCACTCCAACGAGCTGGCCCCAGGCGGCCGCCCGTTCATCCGCACCCAGGCCGACGCCGACCGAATCCTCGACCGGATCGTTAGGGCCTGCCGCTACCTGACCGAACGCCGCGGCGCCGCGAGCACCACGCTGGCCGACTACGTCCACCCGAGTCCCGAGTCTCGAGTTCCGAGTCCCGAGGGATCAGACTCGGGACGGCCTCGATGACCACCATCCTCGGGATCTCGGCCCTCGACAAGAATGTCACGGCTGCGCTCGTCGTCGACGGGCGGATCGTCAAGGTGGTCATGGAGGAACGACTGACCCGGGTCAAGCAGCAGGCCGGCTTCCCCACTCGGGCGGTCGAGACGATCTTTCGCGAGATCGGGCTCTCACCGCGCGACGTCGACCTGGTGACCTATCCCTTCTTCCGCTGGCAGGCCGAGGGCCGCGAGAAGCTGGCCGGCTACCTGGCCGACCTCGCCCACGTCGGCCAGCAGCTCGGCGACCCGCCGGGCTGGCTCCGCCACCAGGCCTACTATCTTGGCTGGCTGGCCTTCACGACCTGGAGCCACCGCCACTGGAACGCGGTCCTGCGACGGGGCCTGCGCGGGTGCGGGCTGGGCCGAACACCGCTGGCCTACGTGCCCCACCACGCCGCCCACGCCGCCTCGGCCTACTTCTGCTCGCGCTTCGACCGTGCCCTCGTCGCGACGTTCGACTGGTACGGTAGCGGTCTCGGCGGTAGTGTCTGGCTTGCCGAGGGCGGGCGGATGCGGCTGCTCAAGAAGAT
>JACCZL010000777.1 GCA_013695975.1 Chloroflexota bacterium | reverse complement strand
GACTGCAGAGCGTCCACGCGGCCCTGGCAGCCACCAGCGTGGGTCTGGCCGATGGGATGGAGCTGGCCGAGGTTGGCGAAGCGCTGGCGCGCACGTCGTCGTCCGTGCGGGTCAAGCTGGCGGGTGGGATCAACGACTCACAGATCCTCGACGACACCTACGATGCTGGTCCCGAGTCGATGCTCGCGGCTTTGAACCTGCTCGAAGAGCTCGACGGGCGGAAGGTCGCGGTCTTGGGTCAGATGCTAGGCCTTGGCGAGATCGAGGCGTCCGCGCACGCTAGAGTCGGCGGTCGCGCCGCCGAAGTGGTCGACCTGCTCGTCACGGTCGGCCCACGCGCGGCCATCACGGCGGCTGAGGCACGCCGCGCCGGTCTCGCGGAGTCGGCGGTCGTCGAGGCGGCGGACCACGCATCCGCGGTCGCCGAGCTTCGGCGACGGCTGCGACCCGGCGACACCGTCCTGGTCAAGGGCTCACGCGAGACGGAGATGGAGCGGGTCATCTGCGCCATCGGGGTGGAGGGGTAGGGTGCAGCTCGAGCCGATGTCGCTCTCGCTCCTGTTCGGCGTGATGTCGTGCCTGGTTGCGCTGGTCGCGGGCCACCCGTTCGTTCGATTCCTGCGGCGGCGAGGGCTCGGCAAGAAGATCCGCATCGAGGGCCCGAGCAGCCACAGCGAGAAGACAGGAACGCCGACCATGGGGGGCCTGCTGATCTGCGGTAGCGTCCTGATCGTGACCGGCGTGCTGTATTTCACGGTCTACACCACCGTCGGTCGCTCGATCCTGCTGCCACTCTTCGTGCTGGTGAGCTGCGCGATCCTTGGGGCGGTCGACGACCGCCTGACGCTCCAGGGCGGCAAGAGCGCCGGCCTGTCGGTGCGCTTCAAGTTTGCGTGGCTCTTCCTCATCGGCATCGCGGCCGCCGTAGCGCTCTGGCACCCGCAGCTCCTGGGCATCGACTTCATCTACTTCCCCGGGATCCGCGACCAGTTCCACGCCCCGTGGTGGCTCTACGTTCCGCTCGCGGTGCTGGCGATCGTCGGGTCGGCCAACGCGGTCAACCTGACCGACGGACTCGACAGCCTCGCTGGCTGGACGGCGTTCGTCGCCTTCGCCGCGTACGGCGTGATCGCGTACCGCTACCGTCAGGATTATCTGGTCACATTCTGCTTCACGGTGGCCGGCGCGGTTGCCGCCTTCCTCTGGTTCAACGCCCATCCGGCCGAGGTCTTCATGGGCGACACTGGCTCCCTGGCGCTCGGGGCGACCCTGGCGGTCGTGGCCTTGATGGTCGGCCAGATCCTGCTGCTGCCGATCATCGGCTTCATCTTCGTCGCCGAGGCCCTTTCAGTGATCCTTCAGGTCGCGTTCTACAAGCTCAGCGGCGGCCGGCGACTCTTCAAGATGGCGCCCTTGCATCACCATTTCGAGTTGAAGGGCTGGTCCGAAACCCACGTCACCCAGCGCTTCTGGCTAGTCAGTGTCCTCTGGGCCATGGGCGGCGTCGCCCTGGCGCTGATCTGAGATGCGAGACCTTCGCGGTCAGCGCGCCACGGTCGTCGGGCTTGCCCGCGAGGGCGTCGACCTGGCCCGCTTCCTGAGCCGCCACGGCGTCAGCGTCCTCGTGACCGACATCCGGTCCGCCGACGCGCTCGGCGAGCCGCTAGCGTCGCTCGCTGACCTGCCGCTACGCTATGCCCTCGGCGGGCATCCGGTCGAGCAAGCGCTCGAGGCCGATGTCGTCTACGTCAGTCCTGGCGTTCCGCCGACGATCCCATTGATCCAGGAGGCACGAGCCCGAGGACTGCCGCTCTCGAGTAGCACCCAGCTCTTCTTCGAACGCTGTCCGGCGCCGATCGTCGGCATCACCGGTTCGAGCGGCAAGACCACCACGACCGCACTGGTCGGGCGGATCTTCAGCGCGGCCGGTCGGCGGGCGCTGGTCGGCGGCAACATCGGGGTACCGCTCCTGGGCCGGCTCGACGAGGTCGATCGTGACGCCTGGGTGATCCTCGAGCTCAGTAGCTTCCAGCTCGAGTCGCTCGACCAGAGCCCACACGTCGCGGCGATCACCAACATCACGCC
>JACCZL010000750.1 GCA_013695975.1 Chloroflexota bacterium | reverse complement strand
TGATCCACGGGGCGGCCTCCTTGAGCAGTTGCAGGTGCTTCGCGCCCAGCTCCGTGCCGAGATTGGTCAGGCCGGTGACGTTCCCGCCCGGGTGGGCCAGGCTGGCGACGAGACCAGCCCCCACCGGATCATCACTGACCGCCATGACAATCGGGATCGTGCCGGTCGCGGTTCTGGCCGCACGAATCGGTTCGTTCCCGGCCGCGACGATGACGTCAACGTTGAGATCGATCAGTTCGGCGGCCCGGGCGAGGAGCGCGTCGTTCGCTTTCGCCCATCGGTACTCAATGGCGAGGGTTTCGCGTTCAACCCAGTCCAGCCCAAGCAACCCCTGGAGAAGCGCAGCGGTGTTCGTTGGATCGAGGCCATTGGGCGTGAGCGTGCCGATCCGCGACACCTTCGTCGACCGCCGCGGCGGGGGCTGAGGCGCGACCATCCCGCAGCCCGACAGCAGGCCGACACCAGCCAGGCCGAGGCCGGCCTGCAACACACAGCGGCGGCTCCGGCGAACCATGGGGGCTCCTCTCGGTTGCCGATGCTCTCGACCGAGAGCCCCCGGACTGTCGGAGTATAGCCCTTCCATGGATGCATTGCTGATCGTGGCAAGCCCAGGGATGAACCTGTAGCACCGTAGCTCGCCGAGCGGATCACCCGGGCCCACATGGCCGCGATGTTGCCGGGGATAGCTACCGCCCGCCTGCCGCTGTAGCCCGCTGGCCCTCGCTAGGGCCGACGTCCTCGAGGAACCAGGAACCAGGAACCTCGCTCGACCAGGAAGCTCGCCCACTGCCGGCGCCCGCCTCGGGCCCGCCGGGATCGGCCCGTCGCCAGCGGACCGGGCCAACCGAGCCAGCGGTGCCAGCGAATGGCCAGCAGGGCCATCGGGGCAAAGACGGCCAGGACGATGGGCACGACCTCGTACTGGAACGGGTAAGTCAGCGGGGCCAGGAGGGTGAAGGCGATCCCCAGCGCCCGCGGCGGGCCCTCCGGGACGAGCGCTGCCAGCGGCGCTAGCCAGAGCAGATACCACGGGTTGAACCACTGCGCCCCGACGAGCAGGTAGAGGAAGAAGACGCCGAGTGCCGCCGCTGGGAGCGGCAGCCGGCCCGACCACGCCGCGAGCAGCAGCGACATGAGCAGGACCAGGTAGAGTCCGCTGGCAGCCGCCGACGCGGCTGCTAGCGCGCGGTCGAGCGGGAGGCCCGCCGCTTGCAGCGCCAGCAGGAGCAGCTCGGCCGGCGAGGCTGAGAAGAGGTGCCCACGGGCCAGCCCCCGCAGCGTCGCCGGTCCCTCCCAGAACGGCAGGTACGCCAGCGCGACGAGCCCGGCCCCCGAACCCAGCCCCACCGCGACGTCGCGGCGCAGGGCGCGAACAGATCCATCAGGCCGACGGAGCGCCGCGAGCAGGAGCAGCGGCCCGAGCGCCAGGGCCAGCGGCTTGATCAGCGCGGCCACCGCCAGCAGCGGGAACGCCCAGCGGACGGACCCCCGCAGCGTCGCCCAGACGGCCCCGAGGGCCGGAAGGGCCGCGACGACGTCGTTGTGGCCGTTCTGCAGCGCCTCGAGGAGGACGAGTGGGTTCCAGGCATAGACCATCGTCCCCCAGACCGCCCGCTCCGGCTGCCAGGCGCGGAGTAGCGCGAAGAGCGCACCGGTCGTCCCGAGGTACGCCAGGCCCGGCCAGACCTTCATCGCCAGGACGGCGTCCGTGCAGCGCTCGCCGCCCACGAGCGCCGAGCCGGCCTCGGCCAGGCGCCAGAGCGGCCCGTGGGCGTTGGTGACCGCCCTCCAGTAGACCATGCTGTAGAAGCGGTCGTCCGGGAACTCGGCCGGGACGTGGAGGAACGGATTCTGGCCGTAGACGGCGAGGATCCGGCCGTCAAAGACGTACTTGAAAATGTCGCTCGACAGTAGCGGGTAGCCGGGCGCGAGCGTGGCCAGGAGCACGAGCGGCACGACGCCGAGGAGGACGACGGCCGCCGCGGGGCTGCTCCGAAGGCCCTGGGCCAGCCGCAGCGCCGCCAGGTAGGCCAGGCCGGCCGTCGCCATCACCAGCAGGAACGTCTGCCCGGTGACGGCGCTGGAGCGCGGCCGCTCCCAGAACAGCAGCACCCAGGCTCGGTGGCGCCTGGTGCAGAACTCGGCCAGTGGGAACGGCTCGCTGAACGCCCCCCAGAACAGGCCGGCCATGCCGAGCCCGAGCGCCAGCGCACCCGCCAGCCGCCACCGCCCACCGATTATCGTTCGCGCAGCTAGACCCAGGCTACGGCTCCCTCGAGGGTGGGGTCATGATACTCGAACGGGCGGAAGGGGCGCCGGACTGCCGGGTGAGCGGTTGGCACAAGCTCGCGAGATCAGCCGGCCGTTGGCGCCGGCCGGGTACAGGTTCAAGGCAGGCCCTACCGGGCGCCGGCCAGGCAGGTGGCGGGAACGAGCGCGACTGCGCCGTCGT
>JACCZL010000706.1 GCA_013695975.1 Chloroflexota bacterium | reverse complement strand
GGAGCGGCCTCGGGCTGACGAAGGCCGCTCCCTCACGGTCGCGGTACAGTGCCGCGCCAGCCCGCACACGCGTATGTCGGAAAGCGTCGCGAAACCCCAGAATCCTGCACGTAGGAGGAGACTATGAGAACCAGACTCATCGTACCGTCGCTGCTGGTGGTGGTGGCCCTGGCGCTAGGGGCCTGTTCAGGGGGCGGGGGCGCGCCATCGTCGGCCAAGGACACCTCGCCAATCAAGATCGGAGCGCTCTGCGACCTGACCGGCGCAACAGCGGACGTCGGCGTGCCGTACTGCCAGGCCGAGCGGGACTATGTCGAGTTCATCAACGGGCAGGGCGGCATCAAGGGCCGCCAGATCAACTTGATCGCCGAGGATTACGAGTACAAGGTTCCGCGTGCCGAGGAGCTGTACAACCGCTACGTCAACCAGGACAAGGTGGTTGCGATCATGGCCTGGGGGACCGGCGACTCCGAGGCCCTGCGGCCGAAGGTGACCCAGGACAAGATCCCGTTCCTGTCGGCCTCCTACGCCGAGCCGCTGATCGCGGACGTCAATGCCACACCGTACAACTTTATGATCGGCGCGACCTATTCGGACCAGGGCAAGATCCTGCTCAAGTACTTCAAGGACAACTGGAAGGAGTCGCGCGCGCCGCGGGTCCAGTTTGTCGTCCACGACTCGCCGTTCGGGCGCTCGCCGATCGAGGACAGCAAGGCCTATGGCAAGACGATCGGCGTCGAGTTTGGTGAGGACGTGATCATGCCGGGCGGCGCGCCGGACCTGGCGCCGCAGATGCTGCCGCTGAAGAGTAACGAGCCGGACCTGCTCATCTTCAACAACGTCGCCGCGCCGACCGCGGTGGGGGCGAAGGGCGCGCGGACGGCCGGCCTGAAGTCCACCCTTGGGACGGTCAACTGGGGCATCGGCGAGACGACGCTGAAGGTCGGCGGCGAGGCAGCCGACGGCATGCTCGGGGCGGGGGCATTCGCCTTCCTCGACGAGGACAAGCCCGGCCACAAGGAGATCAAGGACTTCAACGAAAGGAAGAGCGTCAACTGGAAGACCTTGCCGGTCAACTACGTGCAGGGCTGGGTGACGATGAAGGTGATGCTCGAGGGCGTCAACCGGGTCGACGGAGCCATCACCGGCGAGAACCTCAAGAAGGCGCTCGAGACCCTCAAGGACTACGACACCGGCGGCGTCACCGCGCCGATCACCTTCAGCGAGAAGTCCCACAAGGGCAACGTCTCGACCAAGGTCTACAAGTCCGACGCCAAGGACAACCGCTGGGTCGCCGTCTCCGAGTACATCAAGGCGCAGTAGCCAGCCCAATCCGTAGGGGCGCGATTCATCGCGCCCGCTCGCGCAGGCGGGGCGCGATTGATAGCGTCCGCGCGCGCAAGGGGCGGGCGCAATCGATCGCGCCCCTACATCGCCGAGGAGCCGCCGTGCTCGTCCTCAACAACGTCGAAGTCATGTACGACCACGTCATCCTGGTCCTGAAGGGGCTGTCGATGGTCGTCCCGGAGGGCAAAGTCATCGCGCTGTTGGGGTCGAACGGGGCCGGCAAGAGCACGACGCTCAAGGCGATCTCGGGGCTGCTCAAGACCGAGGAGGGAGCGGTGACCGACGGCTCGGTCGAGTTCCTCGGGCGGCGGATCGACCGCGAGGACGCGGCGGACCTCGTGCGGCGTGGCATCTTCCACGTCCTGGAGGGACGCCGCGTCTTCGAGCACCTGACCGTCGAGGAGAACCTCCGCTCGGGCGCCCACACCCGCTCGCGTGGGAGCAACGTGCAGGGCGACCTCGAGCGAGTGCTGGTGTATTTCCCCCGCCTCGTCCAGCGACGCAAGCAGGCGGCCGGCTACCTCTCGGGCGGCGAGCAGCAGATGCTGGCGATCGGCCGGGCGCTGATGGCGAAGCCCCGGCTGATGCTGCTCGACGAGCCATCGCTCGGGCTGAGCCCGCTGCTGGTCCAGGAGGTCTTCGGGATCATCCGCCGGATCAACGAGGAGGAAGGGATCACGATCCTGTTGGTCGAGCAGAACGCCCGCCTGGCCCTGGGCATCGCCGACTACGGCTACCTGATGGAAAACGGCCGGATCGTGCTGGAAGGCGAGCCCGACAAGCTCCGCGACAACGAGGACGTCAAGGAATTCTACCTGGGCCTCGGCGAGCTGGGCCAGCGCAAGAGTTACCGCGACGTCAAGCACTACAAGCGCAGAAAGCGCTGGCTGTCGTAGACATCCTCGATAGACGTCGGTTATGTGCAGATCTGCAACGGGGGAGAGCACACGACACCCAGGTACGATCCGGCCTTGGCGCCTGAGCTACGAGCGCTGCATGGGGATGCTCTGCGCCTGTGGAGCGATGCGTCGGAGCGACGGAGAGCAATCCAGGCGATTGTAGACGTCCTCGCGGACGACGACGCGGCGGGGAGAGAGGCCGTGGCTCGCGTGGACCGAGCGGTTGTCGCGGGGCTCCGCGCCTTGGGTCTGCCGCGAGGCCCGATCCGTCGCCTGCTCGTCGAAGGCGGGCCGGGCCCGTACGGGCGAAAAGATCCCGATTGCACGCTATTGCTCTTTGGCGACCGCATCCGCGAATTGCTCCGCGAGCCCAGAGGACCGGATACCACGTTTCGGACGTGGGTTCATGAGTCGCTCCATGGGCGTCATCCCCGCCTGGCGTCATACCGCCGAGAGTATGCGCAATGGCCTGGGTACGAAGAGGGACTGGCTGAAGGGCTGGCGCGGCTCGTCGTGCGCGACCGGGCCGGTTTGGATCCGATCGAGGCGTCGTACCACTATTACGTGATCGCGTACAGAGCCGTGGCGCGAACCATCGACACCGATGTCGAGCGGCTCTGGCGGGGGCTCTGGCAATCGCCACTGGGGGGCGTGCGAGCTTCGTTTGCCAATACCGTGGACGAGTTACGACGGGAGCGGACGGGAAGAGCGCTGATGAGTCGCCAACGCGCGAAGCTTGGCGCACTCGCAGACATGCACTTCCAACTCGCTCGGGCCCGCGGTTCGCCGGACGAGGATGCTATGATGCGGGTGTGGAGGACAGCCTTCGATGACGGCGGATGAATACGTCAACCGAGTCGGGGAACTGGTTGCGGCGGGTCGAGGCCCGGAGGCACTCGACTTAGCGGTCCGCGTCGAGCCGACGCTGAGCCCACCGCTGAGCGCGCAGGAGTCGGATGAAGTGGGTGGGCTGCTCGAGTGTGCAGCGATGGCCACCGAGATGAGCGACTCCGACTCGACGGTCGGGATGACCCCCGTCGGCGCGACGTTGACGCATCGGAGCTGAATTTTACGGATCGGCCGCTCGTCACTCCCTGGAGGTCATCTGCCGGTGGCCGGGCGAGCACCCCAAGGAAGTCTCACCCGGCCTCGGCGAGCTGGGCCAGCGCAAGAGCTACCGCGACGTGGAGCACGACAAGCGAAGGAAGCCTTGGCTGTCGTAACCGATACCCGACCCCTCACTGGCCGGACCCACCCGGCTGCTGCGACGGACGAGCGTGTCTCCTGGCTCAGGCGGCATGGACCCACGGTCCTGCTCTTCATCCTGTTCTTTGGCGTCTACGTCAGCTTCTCGGCGCGGTTTATCGGGCTGCCGATCGCCAAGTGGCGGGGCGAGTACCTGTTTGCCTCCGACTCGGCCCGCGTCATTCGCAGCTTGACCGGGCCGGCGACCGCGACCGACCATAAGCAGACGAGCGTCCATCCGCTGTTCTCGATCCTGTACAGTCCGCCCGCGCTGGGACTCACCACGCTGCTTGGGTCGTACCTCGCTTCGGTCCCGATCATCATTGCCCTTTTCGGCGCGCTGGGCGTCGTGTTCGCGAGGGTGTTCTTTTCCTCGATCGGGTTCGAACGCCTGGATGCGTTCCTGCTTGCGGCGATACTGGGCGCCACCTCGGCCCAGGCGTTCTACTCGATGATTCCCGAGACCTACGCTTTCACGGCGGCCAGTCTGATCATGCTGTACAGCTTCCTGGCCTCGTCGACTCGGAGCACGGTCGCGATGCTCTTCCTCGGCGTGGTGGCGTTCGGCAACCTCATCACCAGCATCGTCCAGGTCGCGATCGTCGCCTTCTCGTCCGCTCCGACCCATTGGTCGATCCTGCATCCGCGGCGACTGCTTCGAGCGGCCTCGCTGGTCGCGGCAGTGCTGCTCATCTCAGGCTTCCTCGCACTCGCCCAGCGCCAGCTTTATCCAGCCAGTCGACCGTTCTTCATCCCGACCTACGCGGCGGAGGAGCGGCACTACCTCCTCTTCAACGTCGACTCCCCCACGGAGCTGGTCCAGCGGACCCAGAACCTGCTCCTGCACATGTTCTATTACGGGGTTACCGCGCCCGCTCTCTGTATCGAGCGGGCTGCCCCACCCGTCCGATCTTTCCCACGGCTGACTTTCGGCTCGTCGGACTGTCCGACTCCCGAGTCGTTCAGTCCTGTCTCGGGCGTCACGGTTGTCATGTGGTCGGCCTTACTCGCGCTCGTCCTGGCTTCCCTCATCGGTTCGCGGCGATGGAGCGCAGCCCGAGGCTGGGTGGCGTTCAGCCTCGGGGTCTCGCTCCTCGCGCGCTTCGTCCTCCACCTCTTGTATGGCGACGATCTGTTCCTGTACACGTCGACCTGGACCTTCGAGATCCTTGCACTGGTGGCCCTCGCGATCAGACCCGTCGTCTATGCCTCCAATCGCCATCGAGTGGCATTTCGTGCCTTTGCAGCACTGTTTCTCGTGGCGCTCTCGGTCCACTCGTGGCTGTTCCTCCAGCGCATCATCGGCCTGTACTCGAACGTCCGCCTGTAACGAACGCGGGGACCGATCACCGCCCCTCTGGCCTTCCTGGCGTTTGAGGAACGGGCGCGGGGATTCCTGCTCCTAGAGGGGGCCTGGGCGCTGGTGTCGCTGTGGAGCCTCGCCACCCGCGCGCTCGGCTGCAAGGGCGAGTTCTTGCCACGGGCAATGAGGCCGGCCCCGCGTCACCGTGCGCCGCATCGATTCGCCTCGCCCCATAAATCCAAGACGCTGGCACACGGCAATGGTTAAGATGGATCCAAATGAGACGCGACGTGGAAGCGATCGAGAAGCTCGCCACCCTCGGGACCGACGAAACTACGCGGCGGCCATCGAGGGAGCCGCGGATACACGGCTGGCCCGGGTGGTTGGTCGGGTTGATGGTCTTCGCCGGCTCCTTCCTTTTCCGATTTCTCGATCCGTACTTCTACAACGATCATTTCCTCTGGATTTCCGGGGGGCGCCAGGTTCTCGTTTACGGCGAATTGCCATTTCGTGACTTCTTCGATCCGGGGTATTTCCTGCAGCATCTCGCGTCAGCCGGCTCTCAACGGGTCTTCGGTTACAACCTCCTGGGTGAGGCACTGCTCTCGATCTCCCTCTTGTCCGCGGGGACTGCCATCACGTTCATGCTTTCGAGCAGGATCTCACGATCGTATGCCATTGGTCTTCTTGCAGCAGCTCTTGTCGTTGGCATGTACCCGCGGCTTTACAACTACCACAAGGTCTTCTTCCTCGCCTTCGGCCTGCTCGTCTTGTGGCGGTACCTTGATCGGCCGACGACATGGAACCTCGTGCTCGTGGGGCTGACGACAGCCGTCGCCTTTCTGTTCCGCCACGACAACGGCCTGTACATGGCCCTGCCCGTGGTCGTCGTGATCGTCGCCGCTCACTGGAATGATTGGGGCCGGCTGCTGCGCCGTGCAGCGCTCTACGCCGCCTCCGCGATCTTGCCGCTGCTACCATTCTTCGTCTTCCTCGAATTGAATGGTGGGGTGGTGGCGTACTTCAGTTCAGGAGCCGAGTGGGCCCTCCAACGGCGCGGGACGGTAGCTCCATGGCCGACCTTCACCGCCGATGCCTCGGCGCCCCTGTCGATCTTTCAGCCCGCCAATGCGTTTGTCTGGCTGTACGCGCTGTTCATCACCCTACCCTGCTTGACGCTGCTGGTCCTTGCGTGTCAGCACGTGCGATGGCGGCGGGTGGCCGCGACACCACCCGAGGCGATCAAGATCCTGCCGGCTGCAATCCTGTGCGCGGTGAGCGCCCCCCTCCTCCTCCGGACCCCTCTCGAAGCTCGCCTGGCCGATGTCGTGGCCCCCACCGCGGTAATCGGGGCGTGGCTGCTCGGTCAATGGTTCGGGCCGATCCGATGGCAGGAAACCCTTGCTCGCTCGCGGCAGCCTCGATCGGGACCAAGCCCGACCCTTCTTCGGCAGGTCACCGTGGCGTCCCTTCCGACGGCCTTCCGCTCCATCACGGCCGTGGCCATCGTCGGAATTACGTCGATCAGTGTCGCGACCGCGGGGGAGCTTCAAGAGCGCTTGGAAGAGAGTGCAATCTTCGACGGCCCAACTGCCGTGCTCGATCGCGGCGAGGAGGTCTTCGATCAGCTTCGAGAGTCGCCACCCGACCGGGAGCTGTACCCCGGAGACAACGAGTTGCGACTTGCACGCTACGTGCGCGAATGCACCCAACCCGACGATAGGCTCCTGGTGACATCGTTCGCGCCGCAGTTGTACTTCTACTCCGGGCGCGCGGCGGCCGGCGGGGCGATCCAAGTGGACGCCACTGCTGAACAGCAAGCCGAATATCTCGCGAGCGTTCCGGGGGAGCCTGTCCCGGTCGTGATCGCGGGGGAAGAAGAGGATGGGGACTACTTCGAGTCCACGTTCGAGACCATCGAGGATTATCTCCGAGAGAACTATCGAGTGGCGCTCCAGTTGGACCCGGGTGATGATGACCCTTCGTATCGGGTCCTCGTGCACAAGCAACGTGTGCCCTCGGGCGTCTATCGCCGATGGTCCTTACCCTGTTACCGATAGCCGAGGTTGTAGGAAAAGCAAGGCGGGCGAGACGGTCTGGAGGGATGTCGCAACACCGGCAAGAGCAACCGGCGTGAAGACGGGAGCTGCGCGGGAAGCCGAGTCAGACGACTTGCGCCGGAACGCCCGATGGCCGATGATCTCGGGTAGCCGAGGGGATGATCTCGGGTAGCCAAAGGGAGGATGGCGATGCTCCACGGAGGGCGCCGGCGGTCGTGAATGCCGATCGGTTCTTCGATCCGCGGACCGAGACGTTCTCGGCCGAGGAGCGAGCGGCCTACCAGGGCGGCTGGCTCGCGAAGCTGGTCGCCCACGCCCATGCCAACGCCCCGGCGATTCGGCGGGCGCTCGACGGGACCGGCGTCGACCCGGCCGAGGTCACGAGCCTCGAAGCGCTCGAGCGGGTGCCGATCACGCGCAAGGACGAGCTGCTCGATCTCCAGCGGGCGGCGCCGCCGTTTGGCGGATTTCTGGGGATCCCGACCGACCGACTGACGCGGGCATTCATGTCGCCGGGGCCGCTCTTCGATCCACAAGGGCCGGAGCCGGACTACTGGCGGTTCGCGCCCGCCCTCCACGCGGCCGGCTTCCGCCGTGGGGACGTCATGCTCAACGCCTGCGGCTATACGATGACGCCGCTCGGGCTCATGTTCGACGAGGCGGCCCGCTCCATGCGCTGCGTGGTCTTGCCCTCGGGAGTCGGTAACACCGAGCTGCAGGTCCAGATGGCACGGAGCTTTGGGGCGACAGCCTACTGCGGCACACCCAGCTTCCTGAAGATCATCCTCGACAAGGCGGTCGAGACGGGGTTGAATCCGCGGGCGGACCTCTCGCTCCGCCGCGCCTTCGTCGCCGGCGAGATGCTGCCCGAGTCGCTCCGCGCCGAGATCGAGGCCCTGGGGACGACGGTCCACCAGGGCTACGGGACGGCCGACCTGGGGTGCCTCGGCTACGAGTGTCGTGAGTCGACCGGCATGCACGTCCCCGAGGAGGCGATCGTCGAGATCGTCGATCCCACGACCGGGCAGAACGTGCCAAGCGGCCAGCCCGGCGAGGTGGTGGCGACCGTCAACCGCACGACCTACCCGCTGCTTCGCTTCGGGACCGGCGACCTCTCGGCCCTCGACATCAGCCCCTGTCCCTGCGGGCGGACCTCGCCGCGCCTGGTCAGGATCATGGGGCGCGTCGGCGACGCGGTGAAGGTGCGCGGGATGTTCCTCCACCCACGCCAGGTCGGCGCGGTAGTCGCCCGCTTCCCGGAGATCGAGCGACACCAGGTCGTCGTCACCCGGGTCGAGCACCGCGACCGGATGACGGTCCGCTTCGAGACCGCGGCCGCGCCGCCGCCCGACCTGGCAGATCGGCTGGCCGAGGCCCTGCGCGAGGTCGTCCACCTCCGCGCGGAGGTCGAGCTCGCCCCGCCTGGTACGATTCCCGAGGACGCCAAACCGCTGGTCGACGAGCGGGAGTGGGATTGATCAAGACCGCTGCGCTGGTGGCGCTCGGCTGCAAAGTGAATCAAAGCGAGAGCCGCCGGTGGAGCGCCGAGTTGGCGCGGGTTGGAGTCGAGCTGGTCGAGTACGGGCGGCCGGCCGACCTGTACATCGTCAACACGTGCACTGTCACCCAGCTCGGCGACAAGTCTTCGCGGCAGGCCATTCGGCGGGCGGCGCAGGCCAATCCAGACGGTCGCGTCGTGGTGACCGGCTGCTACGCGACGGTCGATGCCGACGCGGTCGCGGCCCTGCCGGGCGTGGACCTGGTAGTACCGAACGACGACAAGGAAGCGCTCGTCCAGCGCCTGGCCGACGAGGGGCTGGTGCCGATGCCGCCGGAGGACGATCCGGAGGCGTGGATTCATCCCTCGGAGCGGCCGGACTGGATCACGCTGGCGCCGGCCCTCGGGCGCAAGGCGCGGGCGTTCGTCAAGGTCCAGGACGGGTGCAACAGCCACTGCACCTACTGCATCGTCCCGCGGGCCCGAGGCCCCCAGCGCAGCCGCTCGATCGACGCGATCGTCAACGAGATCGGCGTGCTCTACAACCTGGGCTACCGCGAGGCCGTCCTAACCGGCGTCCAGATTGGGGCCTACGGCTCGGACTGGGACCGCGAGACGCGGCGGGTCCGAAAGGGGAGTGGAGCGACGCTGACCGAGCTGGTGGCGCAAATCCTGGCCGAGACGCGGATGCCACGCTTGCGGATCTCGTCGATCCAGCCCCAGGACTGGCCGGATGGCTTCGTCGAGCTCTGGCAGGACCGGCGGATGTGCCGCCATCTCCACGTGCCGCTCCAGAGCGGAAACGACACGGTGCTCAAGCGGATGGGCCGACGCTACCGCACCGCCCACTTTCGCACGCTGGTCGAGCGCCTACGGGCGGCGATGCCGGAGGTGGCGATCACCGCCGACGTGATGGTCGGCTTCCCGGGCGAGACGGAGGACGAACACCGCGCGAGCCTCGACTTCATCCGCGAGATGGCGTTCTTTGAGCAGCACATCTTCCGCTACTCGAGCCGACCCGGCACTTCAGCAGCGCGCCTCGCCGACGATGTCCCGCCCGAGTCCAAGAAACGACGCAGCGAGGAAGCCCACGCCCTGGACGCCGAGCTCCACGCCGCCTACCGTCGCCGTTTCCTCGGTCGGACCCTGGTGGTGCTGTGGGAGGAGCCGGCGGCGGATAAACTCCCCCTCCCTCTGGGAGGGGGTCGGGGTGAGGGCTCCTCCGATGCAGCGCGGCACGCAGGTATGCGAGGAGCCCTCTCACAGAGAGCGCGCGGGCTCCAGGTCTGGAGCGGGCTGACCGACAACTACCTCCGCGTCTACGCGGCCGGCGAGGCGCTCGAAGGGGAGCTGACGCCGGTCCGCCTGGACGCGCTGTCGGGCAAGGGGATCAGAGGAGAGATCGCGTGGACGACTGCATCTTCTGTCGGATAGTCAGCGGAGACATCCCGTCGGACGTCGTCTACCGCGACGAGTACGTGACCGCGTTTCGCGACATCGAGCCGATGGCCCCGGCCCACATCCTGGTCGTCCCGAACGAGCACCTGGCATCGACCGACGACCTGGAAGAGCGCCACGAGGCGGCGATGGGACGGCTGCTCCGAGCGGCGAGCGTGATCGCCCGCCAGGAAGGCATCTCCGACTTCGGCTACCGCCTGACGATCAACACCGGCCGCAACGCCAACCAGCTCGTCCCTCACCTGCATCTGCACTTGATGGGCGGACGGCAGTTCGGCTGGCCGCCGGGCTGATTGCCCGGTCTGAGGCATGTGCGCTGTCAGCTGAGAGAGGGCGCGATACATCGTGCCCCATAGGCATCAAGCGAAGCCAGGTTCTTTCCTGTTGACGCAGCGGTTCGGGATCCGTAGGCGGGGGGCTTGTCCCCCCG
>JACCZL010000660.1 GCA_013695975.1 Chloroflexota bacterium | reverse complement strand
GCGTTGCGCGGCGCCCGCCAGTGCGTCGTCGCCCTCGGATCGTTTAGCTGCCGGGCGGGCGATAGCCGGCGCCGCCGGACTTCCGCATCGCCGCGAGCCCTTCTTCAGCCGACATCAGCGGCGTGGTCTTGAGCGCCTTGACCGCCCCGCCGGCGGCAGCCGCCATCGAGAAGGCCGCCGCGCTCTCGTTGTCCGGGAACTCGACGATCGCGATCAGGTCGTAGTCTCCGAAGGCGTAATACAGGTCCTTGATCTTGCCGCCCAGCTTCTCGACGGCAGGTCCGACCCGCTCGATCGTACTCTTTGGATTCTGAATCTGATTCTTCCAGCCATCGCTGGTATACGCCACCTGCAGCAGGTACGTCGCCATCACTTCCTCCTCTATGGGCAAACCGCCATCACACTACGACTTGAGTGTGACGGATTCGAAGCGCTTGCCGAGTACCTCCCTTCCCGCCTGTCCCGCCCTCACCCGGGGCGGAGACGACCCCGTCTCCGCGAAGCTGTATCCATGGCGGAAACGTCGCTGCACGATCACAGCTTGCGGCCGATCACCAGGACGACGACCGACAGCGCCGCCAGGACGAGTGCCGTGCTGCCGTAGGCGGCGCCGATGCCGAGGGCGCCGGCCATGAGGCCGAGCAGCGGTGCGCCGAGACCGCCCAGCTCCTGCGAGAGCATATAGTAGCTGCCGAGGATTGTGGCCCGCCGATGGGGCGGGGCGCTATCCATCACCAAAACCTCGGTCACCGTCTGGCGCATCGCCGCCGATAATCCGATCAGGGCCAGCGGGAGCAGGATCAGCTCGTTTGGCACGCTAGTCAGGGCCCAGAACGCCGGCCCGAGGGTGCCCATCCCGAGCAGGATCACCGTCTGCCGCCCAAGGCGGTCTGAGAGGTACCCTGCCAGCGGCGCCCCGAAGAGGCCGACGAAGTGCGGGGCGCCGAAGAGCGCCGCTGCCAGCTCCGGCGCCAGCCCACGGGCATCCACCAGGTAGAGGGTCATGAAGGCCAGCAGCGCCGCGTAGAACACCTGGCAGAGAATCGATAGCGACACCAACGGCCCGACCGTCTTGATGACGGTCCGCAGCTCGCGGAAGACGGCCAGCCGATCGGATGACCCCCCGCCCTGCTCGCGGTGGCGCGGCGCCAGGAACCACAGCGCCACGCCCATCAGGATCGGGGCGAACGCGAACAGCAGAAATGGCGTCCGCCAGGTCTCACCGCCGGCCACCAGCGCGGCCGCCACGAGCGGCGTGGCGAAGAAGCTCAGGTGCCCCCCGGTGATGTGGAAGCCCATCGCCGCCCCGCGACTCTGCGTCGGAAACGCCTGGGCCAGCAGCGCCGCCGAGGGGGCATGGTAGGTCGCCGCGACCGTGCCCATGAATACCAGCAGGAGGAGCAACTGCCAGTAGGCCCCGGCCAGCGCCAGCGCGGCGCTGGCCACGCCGGTCAGGACCAGGCCGGCCGCGACCACCGGCCGCGAGCCGACCTTGTCGGCGAGATACCCGACCGGCGCGTTCGAGAGGCCGAGGCTCATGCTGAAGGCCGTGATCAGGAAGCCGGACTGGGCGTAGGAGAGGGCGAAGTTGTCGCGGATCAGCGGTAGCAGCGGGGTCAGCATGCTGTTGCTGACGTGGTGGGTAAAGTGCGCCGCGGCGAAGCCCCCCACCAGCGTCCGTCCGCGCCGATTGCGCAGCGTCGGGACCTCCGGCGCCACTGCCTCGATCCCGGTTTGCCGGGCTTCGGTCGCGGCAATCGACGCGGCAGGATTCTCCAGCGTCATGGTCCCCCCTTCTCTTCGGCCAACCCTCTCGCGTCGGCCGGGTCTACATCCTTGTGCTCGGGCCCATCACCGGGCCAAGATGATCATCCGAAGCGCGAAGATGCTCGTGCGCACACGATGATCACCTTGAGCCGCGAATGATCATCTTCGAGTCAGTCTCCAGTGGCGATCAATCCTCCGGGCTAACGCGTGACCAGCTCCGGCCGGCAGGCCTGCATCACCTCGGCGACCGCGTCGGGGCCACGGTGGGCCGGAACGACGCGCACGATCGCGACGTCGAGTCCCTCGGCCAGGCGGCGGAAGTGGGCGGCGGCGCCCTCGGCCGGGCCGTAGTAGCCGACCATCTGTAGCAGCTCCGTCGGGAACCGTTCGGCCAGCTCGTCCTCGGCGGCGCCGCGGTCGCGCCGCTCCTCCAGCTCGGTCAGGGCCTCGTCGAAGCCCATCCGCGCGAAGTGCCCGCGGTAGCTCAGCGCCTTCGAGGCCCCCGGCCGCGCCAGAGCGTAGCCGAGGACGGCGCGGGCCAGCGCCCGCCGCGCCGCGTCCTCGTCCTCGTCGACGCAAATCCGGATGTACTCGGCCACCCGCACCGCGGACGGGTCGCGCCCCGCCCGCTTCGCGCCTTCGGCGACCCGCTCGCGGCTCCAGGCGATCTGCTCCGGCGTACACCAGTTGAGGCCGACGCCATCGGCTAGCTCGCCGGCCAGCCGGACCATCTGCTCCCCGAGCGCGCCCAGGTACAGGGGCACCCGCGGCGGTGTGAAACCCAGCTTGACGCCCTGAAGCTTGACAGCCGGCCCATCGCTGTCCACCGACTCGCCCGCCAGCAGTCCCCGCAGGGCGACCAGGTACTCGCGCATCATCCCGATCGGCCGATGCGCCTCGAGTCCGAAGCTTCGGCGGTAGGCCTCGCTGTGAATGCTGCCGCTCCCAACGCCGAGGATGAAGCGGCCCTCGCTCAGCTCGCCGACCGTACCGGCCGCGGCCGCCAGGGCCGGCGCCGACCAGATAGGCACCGGCACCACCGAGATACCGGTCGTCAGCCCGCCGGGGACGACCTCGGCGCTGGCCCGCGACCACTGGCCACAGATCTGGAACGCATCCTGGGTGATGTTGGACGGCGTCCAGGCGCTGGTGTAGCCCAGCCGCGCCGCCTCGCGGACCATCTCGCGTCCCTCCGAGAAGGAGAGGCGCAGGCCCTGATCCAGTCCGATCCCGATCTCCATCGTGCGCCCTCCTGGCTCGGCATGCGGCTCGGAGATGATAGCACCGCGCCGATTCTTGACCCCCGGGCGGGATCGGTATAGACTCCCGTCTGTGACTACCGTGCCCGTGCTGCAGACGGTGTGCCGGGCAAGGCGGCGCAAGCATTCGCTGCCATAGTAGATGGTGGGCGCCGAGGCGCGCCCGACAGAGGGGAGTCTGAGATGTCTCGAGGTTCTCGGCGCTCGCGGCGGTTCGTCCTGAAGTCCTTGATCGTGGGCATGCCCACGCTGCTCCTGGCTTGTTCGCCAGCGGCCCCGCCCGCGCCCGCCCCGACGAGCGCGCCCAAGCCGGCCGCGGAC
>JACCZL010000645.1 GCA_013695975.1 Chloroflexota bacterium | reverse complement strand
GTCCCCGGCCGCCGCGGCATCGCCGGCCGCTGCCCCGTCCCCGGCCGCAACCGCCTCACCCGCCGCCTCCCCAGCGGCGCAGCAAGCGCCCGTGTTCAGCGGCCGATCGGTTGAGATCGCCTTCTCGCACATCTGGGCCACCCCGCCCGGCGCGACGGTCGCCCAGCTCCACCCAGTTGAGCAGGTGGTGAACGCCTACAACGCCAAGAACACCGGCGTGAAAGTCGCCTCCCGCGTCGACAGCACCGTCTACATCGAGAGCCTCCAGAAGGCCCAGGCCGACATGGCGGCCGGCCGGCCGCCGGCCCTGGTGATGACGCCGTGGGCGTTCATCAACTTCGCCGACGCCGCCCTCAACGCCACCAACCTTGAGGACATCGCGCCACCTGGCGAGCTCGACACGCTGCTGGCCAACATGAGCCCGGCGGCCGTGGACCTGGTGACGCTGAACGGCAAGCGCAAAGGCTTCCCCTACGCCCTCTCCTGCCCGGTCATTTACTACAACAACGACATCCTCAAGAAGGCGGGCGTCGAGCCGGCCGCGCTGTTCAAGGACTGGGCCTCGTTCGCCGAGCTCGGCCCGAAGGTCCGAGCGGCGACGGACGCGCCGATCATCGGCGTCGGGACCAATTCGGACTGGCCGGCCCAGAGCCTGATCCAGAGCGCCGGCGGCCGAATCCTGAACGACGACAACACCCCGGCCCTCGACAGCGCCGAGGCAATCACCGCCATGAAGACCATCGCCGACCTCAACAAGGCCGGCCTCTGGTCAACCGCCACGTTGCAGGAGAACAACGCGGCGTTCAGCGGCGGCACGCTGCCCATGTTTATGGCGAGCGTCGCCGCGCTCGGTGGCTTCCGCCGCAGCCTCTCCTTCGACTTCAACACCAGCACCTTCCCGCTGTTCGCCGGGAAGCCACGACGGATGTCGGCGGGCGGCTCGTACATTGGCGTCTACGCGAAGGACAAGGATCAGCAGGCGGGAGCCTGGGACTTCCTCAAATTCGCGGCGTCCGAAGAGGGCACCAAGATCTGGCTGCAGACCGGCTACTTGAACGCCACGAAGTATCAGGTGCCGACGTTGCCGGGCCAGGAGTCGGCGTACACCCAGTTCAACGAGGGGCTGACCCGCGAAACGGCCTGGCCGGGCCGGCGCGGCGCCGAGGCTTCCAGGGTCTGGGATGGCTACGTCCAGCGGATATGGTCCAATGACGTCGGCGTCGAGGACGGTCTGAAGCAGGCCAAGGCCGAGCTCCAGACGCTCTTCTCGCAGGGCTGACAACCAAGGTGGTGATGGGTCATAGGTGCTGGGGGCGACGGCCCCCGCCGAACCCCCACCACCCACCACCCACAACCCAGCACCCGTCAGTGAGGTGCCCGTGGCTACTTCCCGATCGCAGATCCAGCGCACCGTGGGCGCCGGCGGAACGGCCCGCCGCGCCGGCGCGCGCCGAGCCCTCACCGCCGAGGCCGGCTTCGGCTACCTGTTCGTCGCGCCGCTGCTGCTCCTGATCGTCGCCTTCATCTACTGGCCGCTGCTCTACTCGGCGTACCTCTCGCTGTACGATTGGAACTTCGTCTCGCCGGACTGGCGGTTCGTCGGTGCCAGCAACTACACGCGCCTGCCGGACGATCCACGCTTCCGCCTGGCGCTCTGGCAGACGGTCGTCTACGTCCTGGCGCTCGTCCCCATCAAGGTCTTCCTCCCGCTCGGGCTGGCGTTGCTACTCTGGCCGATCCGCCGCTCGCGTGCCCAGGGCGTCTACCGCCTGATGCTGTTCACCCCGACGGTCATTTCGTTCGCGGTGGCGGCGTTGGTCTGGCTCTGGATCTTCAACCCGCTCCAGGGCGTGCTGAACCAGATGATCCTCGGCGCGGGCGGCAGCCGCATCAACTGGCTCTCGAATCCTCAGATCGCCATCTGGTGCGTCATCATCGTCTCGACCTGGAAGGTGCTCGGATTCAACCTGCTGCTCTATCTGGCAGCGTTGGAAGCGGTCCCGGACGAGTACGTCGAGGCCGGCTCGATCGACGGGGCCGGCGGCTGGCATCTGCTCCGCTACATTCGCTGGCCGCTGATCACGCCGACCTTCTTCTTCATCCTGGTCACCACCGTCATCTTCGTCAACGACGAGGTCTTCAGCGCGATCTCGGTCCTGACCGACGGCGGCCCGTTCGACCGCTCGATCAACCTGGTCTTCTACTTGTACCAGCAGGCGTTCCGGTACTTCCAGATTGGCATGGCCAGCGCCGTCGCGATCATCCTCTCGCTCGCCGTCATTCTGTTGACCTGGCTCCAGTTCCGGTTCGTCGAGAGGCACGTCCACTATGGGTAGTCGTGATGAGTAGTCTCGCACCGGCCCGGCCGATGGTCGCAGCGCGGCGCCTCCTGCCGATCTCACGACGGCTCGGGCACGCCGCGCTGCACCTGCTCGTGATCCTGCTTTGCCTGCTGACGGTCTTCCCGCTGTTCTGGATGCTCTCGACCGCCTTCAAGCCGGCCACCGAGGTGTTCCGGCCGGGCGTCCAGCTCATCCCAGACGCCCCCACCCTCGCCAACTTCCCGGAGGCGTTCCGGGTCTTCCCGATCGGCTGGTGGTTCGTCAACAGCACGGTGATCGCCGTCGCCACCACGCTCGGCAAGCTGGCGGTCAGCCTGCCGGCCGCGTACGCCTTCACCCGCCTCGACTTTCCCGGCCGGCGGCTCTGCTTCTCGCTGGTGCTCGGCACGATGATCGTCCCGTTCGTGGTGACGGTCATCCCGAGCTACGTGATCGTGGCAAAACTGGAGTGGCTGAACACCCGCCAGGGCGTGATCGTGCCGTCGATCGCGCACACCGCGTTCTACGTCTTCCTGCTGCGCCAGTACATCGTCACCCTGCCGCAGGAACTGTTCGACGCCGCCCGCATCGATGGGGCCGGCCCCTGGACGATCCTCTGGCGGATCGTGGTGCCGAACGTCCGTCCGGCAATCGCCGTCGTCACAATCCTGGCGTTCCTGGCGGCCTGGAACCAGTACATCTGGCCGCTGCTGATCCTAAACGACCTCGACACCAAGACGCTCGCCGTCGGGATGCAGTTCTTCGCCCGCAACTCGGACTCGACACAGCTCTGGGGCGCGATGATGGCGACCGCCACCCTGGCGACGATCCCGCCGCTGGTCCTCTACGCCCTGGCCCAGAAGCGCATCATCTCGACGTTCGTCACCTCCGGCATCAAGGGCTGACGGCGGGTCGGCCACCGGCGTGGACGATCTGGTCCTCGGCGTCGACATCGGGACGTCCAGCTCCAAGGGGGTGCTCGCGCGTCCCGATGGCGCGGTGGTCGCCATCAGCGAGCGTCCGCACCGCCTCTCGCTACCGCGTCCCGGCTGGGCCGAGCATGATGCGGACGCCGTGTGGTGGGCGGACTTCCTGGCAATCTGCGCGGACCTGGCGCCGCGCGCCGGGGGTGGCCTCGCGGCCCTCTGCGTCAGCGGCATCGGCCCGTGCATGCTGCCGGCCGACGGCGCCGGCCGGCCGTTGCGGCCGGCCGTCCTCTACGGCATCGACACTCGTTCCACCCGCGAGATCGCCGAGTTGACCGAGCGGTACGGAGCCGAGACAATCCTGGAACGAGGCGGAACCCTGCTCTCGGCCCAGGCCGTCGGCCCGAAGCTGGCCTGGCTCCGCCGCAACGAGCCCGAGGTCTGGGCGCGGACGGCCCAGCTCTTGATGCCCAATTCCTTCATCGTCCAGCGGTTGACCGGCGCGTACGTGCTCGATCACCACTCGGCCAGCCAGTGCGACCCGCTCTACGATATCCACCAGAACCGCTGGAACGACGCATGGGCGGCCGAGATCGCTCCGGGGCTGCGGCTGCCGAGCCTGCTCTGGCCGAGCGATATTGCCGGCCGGGTGACCGCCGACGCGGCAGCCGTCACCGGGTTGCCGATCGGGTTGCCCGTGGCGGCCGGTACGATCGACGCCTGGGCCGAAGCCGTCAGCGTCGACGTGCGCGAGCCGGGCGACGTGATGCTGATGTACGGCACGACCATGATGGTCGTCGAGGTGGTCGATCGCCTCCGCCCGCATCCCGGACTTTGGGGAACCGCGGGCGTCTTCCCCGGCACCAGCACGCTGGCCACCGGGATGGCGACGTCGGGGGCACTCACGGCCTGGTTCAAGGATCTGGTCGATGGCTCGAGCTTCGAGTCACTGGTGTCTGAGGCGGCGGCCGTCCCGCGCGGCGCGGAGGGGCTTGTCGTGTTGCCCTACTTCGCCGGCGAGCGCGCGCCGATCGACGACCCGCGGGCGCGCGGCCTGATCTGCGGACTGACGCTCCGGCATGGGCGGGGGCACCTCTACCGAGCACTACTCGAAGCAACGGCATACGGCGTCCGCCACATCCTGGAGACACTGCGCGACGCGGGCGCTGTCGAGCGGCGTCTGGTGGCCGTCGGCGGTGGCACGCGGGGCGGTCTCTGGACGCAAATCGTGTCGGACATCCTGGGCCAGCCGCAGGAGATCCCGCGCCAGTCCATTGGCGCGAGTTACGGCGACGCGTTCCTCGCCGCAATTGCCGGTGGGCTGGTCGACGCCGGCAGAAGATGGAACGACGTGGCTGCCGTGACGCGGCCGAGTGACGAGGTGGCGGACGTCTACGACACCCTCTACCGCGTGTACCGGGCACTCTACCCCGCGACCCGCAAGCAGATGCACGTGCTTGCCAATTTCCAGCTGGGAGGAGCCGGGCCGGCGACAAGCGAGCCGGCGACGGCCTAGCGGCGGGTCAGCCATAGTCTAGGCCGGCAACCGCGTCGCCAGCGCCGGCGCCACGAGCCCAGATCGCCGTCAACGCAACACCGATCATCAGGGAGACAGGATGGCGCACGGCATTGACCGAACCTTGCTAGAGCGGGCCGTTCGGCAGGCATCCGATACGCGTACCGTAACCATCGCTCGCGATGCGCTCGCGATGACGGGCCGGGTGTTCGAGGAGTGCTTCGGAGATCGTGCAGCCGTTGTCGTCGCAGACGAAACTACGTTCGCTATCGCCGGATTGACCGTCGATCGGGCATTACGCGCGTCGGGGCGAGTTGTGGCCGATCCCTTCATCTTCCCACTCCGAGCACCGCTCCACGCCGATTTTCCGCGCGTGCTCGAGCTGGAGACTGCACTTTCGGCCCATGACGCGCTACCGGCCGCCGTTGGCTCGGGCACGGTCAATGACCTCACGAAGCTGGCTGCCCATCGCCTCGGACGCCCGTACATGGCCGTCGCCACCGCCGCGTCGATGGACGGGTACGCGGCATTCGGGGCGGCGATCACCCGTGACG
>JACCZL010000638.1 GCA_013695975.1 Chloroflexota bacterium | reverse complement strand
CGGCCAGGCTCAGCTTGAGCGATGGGTCATGCCTGGCGGCAACGAGGAAGTGCAATTGCCAGGTGTCGACGTCGGTGGGGAGGGCTTCTTCCAGACGGAAACAGAGCGTGAAGCCGGCGTCGGTCTGACGCCCGTCAGGTGCGCGCGCCAGGACAGCCACTGCTTGTAGTCGGCCAGGGCGTCGGCGGGAGCCCGCGGCGGGGCCGGCCTGTACGGATAGACACAGCCGTCCAGGAGCGAGCCCGCGATCTGCTGGTCGAACTTGGCCGTGAAGGGTGTCCCGGTGACGACGTCCTGCAGCAGGCACTCCGAGAAGTGGCGGAGCAGGGGCTCTGCGCCGAACAACGTGGCATCGTCCGGGCGGTTCAGCCCGGCCGTGCAGACGACCGGCATGGCGGCGACGTGGCGCTGGATGGTTGCCTCGTAGGTAGCGGACACGATCTCCCACCCCGAGTGGAGCTCGAAGGCGGGGAGCTGCTTCGCCCGCTTGCCTCGACCGGGCGCGAGCGCGCGATACTTCAGGGACGGGATGTACTGGTCTTTGGCGATGATGCCCTTGAGAACTTGGGCGTGCTGTTGCCAGAACAGGAGGTCGATCCCCAGTTGGAAGTCTTCGGCCGCATGGAGAGCGATGAATTGGATGTCATTCAGGGTCGTGATGACATCCTGGACCCGGTAGCACCAGACCTGCCAGGGCACCAGCTCGAAGTCGAGGGGCACTTCCTCTTCCACGTAGGGCGCCATTTCGAAGGAGGGCAACGGCTTGCCCGCGGCCGTCGGGAGCAGGAAGTGTTTCGTACACAGCGTGCGCGAGAGTGCTCCAGGCACCCTCTCCCGCGGGCCCAGCTTCTCGATGAGAAACGTGGCGAGGGCCGTCTGCGTCAGGTGCCGGGGGTGGCCGGAGTCGGAGCGACGGCGGGTCGTGCCCAGCGGTGTGTCGGTCTCCACCCAGACATAAAAGGCTCCCCGCTGCACGAACTCGTCCGCGTCGTCGGGGATCCACGTCCCGTGGACAATCTGCATGCGATGCTCCTCCTACCGCCTCCCGCCTCCCGCGCCCTCCCAGACCGGAACGGTGAAGCGAAAGTCGGCGCCGCCGTCCGGGGCGTCGGCCACCCAGATGTGGCCGCCGTGGTGCTCGACAATCTGGCGCGAGACGAACAGGCCCAGCCCGGTCCCCTCGCCATCGCGCGACGGCTGGCCGACGGCGCGCGCGAACTTCTCGAAGATCGCTTCCCGGTGCTCCGGCGCGACGCCTGGCCCACGGTCGGCCACGCCGATGACGACCATGCCATCCTCGCGCGTGGCCGTGATCCGCACCGTCTCGTCCGGCGGCGACATCCGGACGGCGTTGCTGAGCAGGTTGGTCACCACCTGGAGCACGCGGTCGCGGTCGACGTGCAGCGGCGGTAGCTCGCCGGTGGGGTCCAGGTCCAGGCGCACGCCCCGTCGAGCGGCGACCGGCTCGGCGATCCGCGACGCCGTCTCGAGGATCTCGCGGGCGTCGTACGGCTCGAGCTGGAGCTCCAGCTTGCCCGACTCGATGCGCGAGATGTCCAGGAGCTGGGTGATCAGTCGCGTCAGGCGCTCACCCTCGTCGTTGATGATCTTGACGAACTCGCGCATCTGGCCCGGGTCGACGCGCTCGTAGCTGAGCAGGATCTCGGACAGCGAGCAGATCGAAGTCAGCGGGGTCCGAAACTCGTGCGCGACCACCGACAGGAACTCCGACTTCAGCCGATCGATCTCCTGGAGCCGTTCATTCGCCCGCTCCAGCTCGACCGTCCGCTCCTGCACCTTGCGTTCGAGGTCCAGGCTCAGGAGCTGGAGCTGCTGGTAGAGCTGGGCGTTCTCCATCGCGCTGCCAACCTGGTTCGCCACCACCTGAACCAGTTGGAGGAGCTCGGGCGAGAAATAAACCAGGCTCTCGGCGGAGTAGGCGAAGAGGACGCCGAGCGCGGGCGCAAGGCCTTGCGCCCCTACGGCCGAGAAGATCGGGACCGCCAGGTAGGAGCGGATCGGCTCCGCCGCCGACCCGGGCGCCGCGCGCGCGTCCTGCGAGGTGACCACGCGCCGCTCCCGAAAGGCCCGGAGGGCGGCCGGGTGGCGGACCTCGAGCCGTCCACCGCTGTCGGCGAGCAGCACCTCGACGCTGTCGAGGTGGAACTCCTCGGTCAAGAGATCGCCGACCGTGCGCACGATCTCCGGCTGCGCCAGCGATGTCGACAGCCGCGTCGATGCGTCGTAGAGGATCGACAGCTCGCGGACGCGTCGGCCCAGATCCTCGCGGCTCTGCTCGAGCGACAGCGACACCTCGCCGAAGGCGTCGATGATCTTCTCCAGGGCCGGCTCGCGCTGCTTGACGTAGCTGTCGACGAGGATGCGGGCCGAGGCCGGACCGAGCGACCCGGCCAGCTCGCGCTCGACGAAGGCGATCAGATCGGTCTGGAGCGTCCAGGGCACATCGGCGCCCGGCTCGATCCCGGACTGATCCAGGTAGCCGGCCATCAGCGAGCGGGCTTTGGGCGCGCCGATGAAGCGGGCCATCAGCGTCTCGAGCTCCCCCGCCAGGTTCCCGGCGACCGCCGGCGGGCCCGCTTCGGACCGGTCGGCCGCCTCGAAGCAGTCGACAAACTTCCGTGCCTGGAGCAGCTCGACGCCTTCCGGCGGGAGATAGAGCGAGCCGACCAGGAGGCCACCGAGGTTGAGGACCAGGCTCCAGATCAGGGTGTGGCTCCAGGGGTCCAGGCCATTCAGCCCGAACAGCGCCCCGGGGCGGAGTGCCCCCACGCCGAAGAGACCCTCGGCGACGAACTGGCGCGGCAAGAGCCCCGCCTCAGCCAGCTCGGGGAGCACCAGGGTGTAGATCCAGACCGCGAAGCCGAGTCCCAAGCCGATGATGGCCCCGCGCCGGCTCACCCAGCGCAGGTAGAGCCCGCAGATGATCGCCGGGGCAAACTGGAACGCCGCCGCGAACGAGATCAGCCCCAGGTTCACCAGGGTGTTCGACCCGCCGGCGACGTGGAAGTAGAGATACCCAAGCATGATGACCGCGACGATCCCGACCCGCCGTCCGTTGAGCAGCCAGCGGGAGACGTCGCGGACCACGCCGAGCTTGACGACGAGCGGGACGACCAGGTTGTTCAGCACGACCGTCGACACGGCCACCGACTCGACCACCAGCATCGCGGTCGCGGCCGAGAGCCCGCCGATGAACGCGAACAGCGCCAGGGCCGGCTGGCCGTAGTGGAGCGGGAGCGTCAGGACGAACAGATCGCTCTGGAGCGGCTGTCGGCCGAACGTCAGCAGGCCGGCGAAGGCGATCGGGAGGACGAACAGGTTGATCAGGAGCAGGTACAGGGGAAATAGCCACATCGCCTTGCGGACGTG
>JACCZL010000637.1 GCA_013695975.1 Chloroflexota bacterium | reverse complement strand
GGCGGCCCCGACGGCCGCCCCCAAGCCGGCCGCGCCGGCCCAGCCAGCGGCCGCGCCTGCCGCTCAGAGCGCTCCGGCCGCGCCCAAGTCGGTCGAGAAGGTCTCCTTTGGCTTCGGCACCAGGACGATCAACCCCCTGGCCATGAACATCGTGATCGGCCAGGAGCTGGGTTACTACCGCGAGGAGGGGCTCGAAGCCGAGTTCAAGGCGATCGGCTCGACGCCGGCGATCGCGGAGGGCATCCGCAACGGCAGCCTCACCTTCGGTGTGGGCGCCCCGAGCATCATACTGCCGACCGCCGCGAAGGGCGAGACCTACCCCGCCATCCAGTTCTACGAGTACACCTACCCGTTCAAGTGGGACTGGGTGGTCGCGGAGAACAGCCCAATTCGGGAGCTGCAAGACGTCAAGGGCAAGAAGCTTGGCGTCGCCAGCCTCGGGACCGTCGAGCAGCCGATCGGCAAGATCATGCTCCAGAAAATCGGCGTCAACCCGGAGAGCGACGTGACCTGGACGGCGGTCGGCGAAGGGACGACCGGCCACATCGCATTGGGCCGCGGCGACATCGACGCGATGATCTACTACGACACCGGCTTCGGCGCCTGGGACGTGACCGGGCTGAAATATCGGCTGCTGCCGCGCCCGGATAACCTACCGCAGGTCGGTGGCTTCTTCTTCCAGGCCACCCCCGCGACGATCAAGGAAAAGCGCACCCTCGCCGTCGGGCTTGGGCGCGGCACCGCCAAAGGCACGATCTTCGCCCTCGAGAACCCGACCGCCAGCGCCGAGCTGTTCCTCAAGATGTTCCCCGAGGCCGGCGTCCCGTCGAAGTCGAAGGACGAGAACGTCCAGGATATCAAGACTGTCGTCGCGCGCCGGATGCCCCTCTGGAAGCCGTACGATTCGTCTGTCACCAAGTGGGGCTTCACCACCGAGAAGGAGTGGCGAGACGAGGTCGAGTTCATGGAGCTGACCGGCAAGGTCGCCGACGTGGGTCAGTTCTACACCAACGAGCTGATCGACGAGATCAACACCTTCGACGCCGAAGCCGTCAAGAAGCAGGCGCGGGAGCACAGGTAGACGGTAGACAGGAGACGGGGATACGCCCTCCCGGCTACCGTCTACCCCTTGATGATGCGCTTCGGGTTGCGAGTGCCGGCCTGCGAGCCGGCCGACCAGGTGGCCGACTTCATCGCCCGCGCCGAGCGGGGCGGGTTCGACTACGCCTGGGTACCGGACAGCCAGCTCCTCAATCGCGAGGTCTGGGTCAGCCTGGGCGTGGCGGCCACCCGCACCTCGCGGATCGTGCTCGGCACCAACGTGACCAACCCGCTCACGCGCCACGCCACGGTGACCGCCTCCGCGGCAGCGACGCTCGACGAGGTAAGCCGCAGTCGCTTCGTCCTGGGGATCGGGACCGGCGAGAGCTCGGTTCGGGTCATGGGCTGGAAGACGGCCAGGCTGGCCCAAGTGCAGGAGTACATCGAGTTGATGCGGTCGCTCTGGGAGGGCCGCTGGGTGGCCCCACACGGCCCCGCCTTCCATCTGAACTACGCCACCGGTCGGCGCATCCCGGTCTCCATCGCCGCCTCCCGCCCGAAGCTCCTCCAGCTCGCCGGCGAGATCGCCGACGGCGTCATCATGGTGACTGGAATCTCGAAGACGGCGCTCGAGTATGGCCTGACCAACATCGAGATCGGCGCCAGGCGGGCCGGCCGTCGCCTCGAGGATCTCGACATCGCCACCGGGGTCTACTGCGCTATCGCCGACGACCCGCGGGCGATTCGGAAGCAGGCCCAGCCGTACGCCGCGCTCTACGCCCTCCGCTATCGGGGCACCGAGCGCGATTTCGGCATCGAGATCCCGGAGGGCTTCGGGATCTCGAGCCTTTACCCCGATCTCCTCCATGCCGAGGACTGGGACGAGGCCATCACGAAGACCGACTGGGTTCCGGACGCGGTGTTGGACCAGTTCTGCGACGAGTTCGTCCTGCTCGGGACCGGCGAGGCCGTCGCGGCGAAGGTCCACGACCTCGCTTCCTACGGCGTCAACAACCTGTACATCCGGGGCTTCTCCACCTACGACCTCCCGGCCGACGTCTGCCAGGCGTTTGTCGAGCAGGTGATCCCGCGGTTCCGCCCGTCGCCATGACCGGCCCGATCGACATCCACGCCCACTTCGTGCCACCCGAGCTGATCCGTGCGCTCGAGCGGGAGGGGGCGCGCCTCGGCGTGCGGATCGAGGAAGACGCGCAGGGCGCGAAGCGGGCGCGATTCGCCGGCGACTTCCAGACCTACTACACCTTTTTCGAGGGCCTTACCGACCCGCCGCGCCAATCTTCATCCACCCCCATCGCGTCGCCGCGGCCGATCGACTCGCCCGATACTTCACGATCAACACCCTCGGCAACCCTTTCGAGACGACCGTCGCCGCGGCTAAATGCTTCCCGGGAGAAGTTGCAGCATGCCTTGTCTTGTCATTCTGAGCGAAGCGAAGAATCTCTTGGTCCCCAGCATGAGATTCTTCGCTTCGCTCAGAACGAGCCCTCGTCGAGCGTGGCAACGCCGCCCGCCTGCTGGGGCTCACGACCTGAGTGGAGTATGCTTGTTGCAGCGGACGCCGGCGCGACGTTCTGCTGCCACCAGGTGGGTCTTGGAAGCCCGCGAACGCAGCGGTGCCGACGACCGAGATGTGAGGGTATGACGATGGCAATTCAGGTTCAGGTAACCGCACGTGAGATGGGCCGAGCCTTGGCTGAGGCGGTACGAGCCGAGCCGGCCGTAAAGCGCCTCTGGGCGTCGGCCAACCGTGATCGCATTGAGCTGTCGATCCTCACCGACCCCACCGACGCGGACACTGAGCGACGGTTGTACGCCGCCGGCCTCATCCTCCACGATCGGTTCCCTGACGCGTACTTCCTGATCGACGTCATTAACCCGATCTATTTCATCAGTCTCGATCTCCAGATGCTCATTCCGAACGGCGCGCAAGAGATCCCTGTGCGACCCGAGTAACGATGGAGCCGAGGACGCGCGCCCATCTGCAGACGGCCGCGCGCAACCGGAACATCGCGAATGCGTTGATCGATCCGTCATCCTCATATCGCCGTCCAACCGCCGCCGCTCGACTGGGCCGTCGTCGCCGCGTTCTATGCGGCCGTACATTACGTGAATGCCTACTTGTGGGAACGTCAGCGTTATGAGCCACACACTCACGAGGCCCGCGAGAATGCGGTGGCGAGGGCAGTCGAGGTCCGCGCGGCGTACGATGCCTATGCGCGCTTGCGTGGCCTGGCCTACCGAGCGAGGTACGTCCCTCTCTTTCAGATCTCTCGTCCGAACGCCCAGGGGGCTCTGGTAGATCTGGACAGGGTCGAGAAGACGGTCCTCGCCGCGCTGCAGGTCACGACGTAGGGCTCCACTGCGAGCGCTGGTAGGATCAGTTTGGCTCGCCCGCTCGGCGGCGGAAGTCGGCGACGCGGCGGGCGAGTTCGGCGTGCTCGGGTCGGCTCAGGTCGGGGTCATGGTCGAGGACCTGCTCGGCGGCGCGGCGGGCGCGCTCGACGAGGGCGACGTCGTCGAGCGTCGCGACGCGGAGCTCCGGAAAACCGCTCTGGCGGACCCCGAAGTAGTCGCCCGGGCCGCGAGCGCGGAGGTCGTGCTCGGCCAGGGCCAGACCAGAGTCCGACTCGGCCACGACCTGGAGGCGCTCGAGGACCCCGTCGCCAGCCTCCCCGGTCAGTAGCAGGCAGACCGAGGGCAGGTCGCTCCGGCCGACTCGGCCGCGGAACTGGTGGAGCTGGGCCAGGCCGAACCGCTCAGCGCCCTCGATCAGCATCACCGTCGCGTTGGGGATGTCGACGCCGACCTCGACGACGGCCGTCGAAACCAGGACGTCGTGCTCGCGATCGCGAAACTCCCGCATGACGCGCTCCTTCTCGGCCGGCCGCATCCGCCCGTGGAGCAGCGCCAGGCGCAAGCCGGCCAGCTCGCCTCCCTGGAGACGCTCGAACTCCTGCGTCGCCGCCCGCGCTTCGTAGGGGCGGGTTTCAAACCCGCCCTTACTCGAATCCTCCACCAGCGGGCAGATCACGAACGCCTGGCGCTCCTTCTGGACCTCGCGACGGATCTTTTCGTAGGCCAGTCCACGCTCCTCCGGCGCCAACAGGTGCGTGTTCACCCGCTTGCGGCCCGGCGGCATCTCGTCGATCAGCGACAGCTCGAGGTCACCGTACAGGCTGAGGGCCAGCGTGCGCGGGATCGGGGTCGCCGTCATCACCAGCACGTGTGGATGGCCCCCCTTCTCGCGCAGCGCCACCCGCTGGCGGACCCCGAAACGGTGCTGCTCGTCGACCACCGCCAGACCAAGGTTGGCGAAGGCGACACCCTCCTGGATCAGGGCCTGGGTCCCGACCAGGACGTCGATCTCGCCGTTCGCCACCCGCTCGTAGACCGCGCGGCGCTCAGCGCCCTTGACATTGCCGGTCAGCAGACCGACCGATGGCGGGCGGGCGCCAGCGGCGGCGAGGGCCTCGCCGGCCCGTCCGTAGAACTCGGCCAGCGTCCGAAAGTGCTGCTCGGCGAGGATCTCGGTCGGGGCCATCAACGACCCCTGGGCGCCCTCGCAGACGGCGACGAGCAGCGCCGCCGCCGCGACGGCCGTCTTGCCCGAGCCGACCTCCCCCTGGAGGAGCCGGATCATCGGTCGCGGGCGGGCGACGTCCTCCAGGATCTCTCCGAGCACCCGCCGCTGGGCGCCGGTCAGGCGGTACGGCTGGGCCGCCAGCAGGGCCTCGAGCGGCTCGGTCCGCGTGGGCAAGACCGGGGCTGCCGAGCCCTGCCACTCGAGCTTGCGACGGACCACGACGAGCTGAATCGTGAACAGCTCGTCGAACGCCAGCCTACGACGGGCCAGGGTGAGGGCCGCCTCGTCGTCGGGAAAGTGGATCTGGCGGAGCGCAGCGCCGAGCGGCATCAGCTCACCCACCAGCGAGTCGGGCAGTGAGTCTGGGACGCGGTCGGCCCAGGCGTCAACGGCCCACTTGACCTTCTCGCGCAGCCACCGCTCGGCTAGCCCGGCCGTCAACGGGTAGGTCGGGACCAGTCGGCGGGTGTGGACCGGCTCCAGATGCTCCCCAGCCGGCTCCCACTCAGGACTCTCGAAGTTGAAGCCGCGCCCGAACTGCGACGTCTTGCCGCTCACGGCGACCACCTGGCCCGGCTTGACCGGGCTGAACCGACCGTGGCGGAACCAGGTGGCCGTCACTCGACCGGTCCGATCGGCCAGGGTCGCGATGATCTTGTGAAGACCGCCCCGCGGCGTGCCTGAAATCTCGACATCCTCGACCCGCCCGACGAAGCTCGCGATCGGCTGCATGATGAGCTCGGCCGCCGCGCCGGCCGGCGGGTAGGCCTGGTGGCGGGTCGGGAAATCGTACAGCAGGTCCCCGAAACTGGTGACCCCAAGCCGCCCGAGGAGCTGGGCCTGCTTCGGCGTCACACCCTTGACCTGCTCGATCGGCGTCTCCAGGGGCGGGGCCGGCGGGGCGGGCTTTGGCGCGGTGGCTACGTGGGGGCGGGTTAAGCCCCGCCCATCTTCGTCAGCCGGGCGCAGCGTGGCATCCCTGCCACGCTCGTCCGTAGGGGCGGGGCTTGTCTCCACCC
>JACCZL010000572.1 GCA_013695975.1 Chloroflexota bacterium | reverse complement strand
CCTTGTGGACGAGGTCGGGAACATCTGGTATTCTTATTCCTAGCACACGATCCCTGATAGCTCAACGGTAGAGCGACCGGCTGTTAACCGGTAGGTTCCAGGTTCGAATCCTGGTCGGGGAGCCAATTGTTCAGGATGCCCGTCGAGTGTAGGCTCGGCGGGCGTTTGTGGGTTCCGTCGCGTGGGTACGGTCGCCGCCCGATGCTTGCCGAACGGCGCCGACGCGGTGAGTTACGACTGCTCTACGGTGACGCTCCTGGCTCGGTTGTGGGGCAAGCGGGACCACAGCGGCCCGGGCTCATGACTCACGGTGCGAGCCGAAGGGCGTAGTCGTCGACCCAGACGCGGCCTGACTGCGCGGTGGCGTGGACCTGGGCCGCGACCACCCCCGGCGGCACCGTAAGGGTGACCTCGTGGGGAACCCACTCCGGCCCCACGTCGACCGCGTCGGCGCTGGTGTCGACGACGGCGCTGCTGGCATCGAGCCAGCGGACCATCAAGAGCGCCCGGGCGCTCTGGCCGTCGGCGCGGGCCAGGTGACGTAGGATATAGGACTGGCCCGGCCTGACCGGCACGATCTGGAGGAAGCCGTCGTTGGGCGTGACGGCCGCGGCAACTTGACCGCCGGCGCCGCGGGAGCCGGTTCGGTCGATTCGCGGGCTGCCGTCCCGCCGCCAGGCGACCGGCATGCGTTCGACGAGCTGCTCAAATCCGGCGTTCGCGAGTAGCTGCCTCGCTGGCGCCCTGACGCCGGCGGCCTGCTCGGCCGGGGTTAGGAGGCGGAACACCTCGACGTTGTGGGCCTTGTGCTCCAACTCCGCGTTTAGGAAGAGCAACCCGACCCGTTCACGCGGCGCCTAGCGGCCGGCGGCGAGCAGTGGCACCACCAGCAGCCCGAGCCCGAGGATGCCGCTCGGCTGACCGACGTTGAACACCGCGCCGCTTTCGAAGGTCATCGCCCAGGGTAGCCGCAGCAGGCTGGCGAGACTCGTGCCGATGCTGTGCTCGTCCAAGTTCAAGGGGTCGTAGACGGCCGGTGCGAGCGGGCTCTGGAACAGGTGATTGAAGAACGGGAAGACCGGGTTGCCGGTTTGGACCCAGCGGAACAGCGGCCAGGGCGCCCCGCTGAGCAGGGCCGCGCCGCCGAAGCTCAGCAGGGCCCGGAAGCGGGCCGGCCAGGCCCGATCGCGGTCGGCTAGGACGACGAGCAGTAGGGCCAGCCCCAGCCCGCCGAGGAGAAAAAGGGCGTTCAGCTTGGCCGACAGGGCGAACCCCGCCATCAGACCGGCGAGGATCAGCCAGCCTGGACGTCGGTCGCCGAGCCAACGGTGGGCCGCGGCCACAGCGAAGAAGCCATAGGCGCTGAGCGCCAGGTCGACGAACGCGACGGAGGCCTCCCACGCGACGAGCGGCGTGGTCGCGAACAGGGCCGCGGCCAGCAGCCCGGCGCGGGCCGAGAGCCACTGTCGCGCGAAGGCGAACATCCCGAGCGCCGTCAGGATCCCGAAGGCGAGGCTGGTCAGCCTGGCCGCGCTTTCTCCACCCAGCAGTAGCGCCAGCAGGTAGAGCATCTCGGTGCCGAGTGAGAGGTAGGAATGGATCCGGTACGGCGTCGGCACGATCCGATGCTGCTCGGCGTACAGGTCGGGCAGCGCCAGGTGGTAGTTGGCCGCGTCGTAGAAGATCTCCGGCGGCAGGGTCTCGATGAGGACCAGCACCGTCCAGGCGACGAGCAGGGCGAGCAGGGGCAGTCGGAACCACGGCTCTGGAATCGTCGCGCGGCTCGACCACACCCCAACCACTCCCCGCCAACCGTCTCGGCCGATCGCCAGAAGGTCGCCTCGAACGAGGGCCGACAGGCCCAGCAGGACGGCGGCGACGAGCCAAGCGTGGAGCAAGCCCAGGAGCCCCAGGGCGAGCATGGCATGGCTGGCCAGCCCGAACGCCAGGGCCAGCCCGAACGTCGCCCGCTCCAGCCCGATGGGAGCACCGCCGCCGGAGA
>JACCZL010000560.1 GCA_013695975.1 Chloroflexota bacterium | reverse complement strand
GCGCTGGGCGAACTGTTTGAGCGTTCGCAGCCAGCCAGGGCCCGAGCGGGCGCGGCGCGTGGATCCACCAAGCGCGGCTTCGGTGGCGTCGGTGCGTTGTGCCATCGTCCCTATTTGTAGCTCACGCGAGGGTCGAGCCAGACGTAGAGCAGGTCGACGAGGAAATTGACCACGATGAAGACCCCGGCGACGAGCAGGATCAGGGCCTGGGTCATCGTGTAGTCGCGGCGGAGGACTGCCTCGACCATGAGCTTGCCGATCCCGTTGAGGTTGAAGACCTGTTCGGTGACGAGCAGCCCGCCCAGCAAGAAGGCGAACTCGAGGCCGATCACCGTCACGACCGGCAAAAAGGCGTTACGGAGGGCGTGTTTGACCACGACGAGACTTTCGCGCAGGCCCTTGGCGCGGGCGGTGCGGACGTAGTCCTCCCGCATCACCTCGAGGAGGGTCGAGCGGGTCATCCTGGTGGTGACCGCGGAGTAGCGGTAGCCGACGGCGAGGGCCGGCCAGATGAGCTGCGAGAGGTTCGCGGCCGGGTCCTTGAAAAACGGGGTGAAGCTCAAGGGCGGAGAATATCTGAAGAGGATGAGCAGGACCAGGATGAGCATGATCCCGAGCCAGAACGAGGGGATCGCCAGGCCACCGATGCTGAAGATGCGCACGGCGTAGTCGACCCAGGTGTCCTGCTTGACGGCGGCGATGATCCCCATTGGGACGGCCAGGAGCGTGGCGATCAGGGTGGCCATGATCGTCAACTGGACGCTTAGCTCGAGGCGGATTAGGACTTCCTGGATGATCGGGCGGCCGGTCCACATCGAGATTCCAAAGTCGAAGCGGAGGGCGCCGAAGATCCACTCGAAGAACTGCTGGAGGAGGGGCTTGTCGAGCCCGAGGCGGGCACGCTCGGCCTGGACCACCTCTGGGGCGACGCTGCCACCCTCGCCCATCAGCTTGAGCTGGACGACGTCACCAGGCACCATCCTGAGTAGGATGAAGGTGATGATCGCCACCCCGAGGAGGGTCGGGATCATCAGGAAGAGGCGGTTGATGACGTAACGTTGCATCTCAGGTGGCGATCAGGGGTGGATTCCGCATCCAGGGCCCGCCCCACATGGCCGCCCTCGTTCGCGACCGAAGTCGAGGGTGGCCAAGGGGGAGTGGGCCTTACTCAGTGAGCCAGACGTCGGCCAGATCCTGGTTGACGTAGTGGGAGGGGAGGACCTCGTAGCCTTTCAGGCGCGAGGAGTGGGGGATGATCCGCTGCCACCAGATGATCGGGTAGGTGTAGGCCATCTCGCCGATGGCGCGGTCCTCGAACTTCCAGACGAGGGCGTTGCGCTTCTGGGGATCCGTTTCGCGAGACTGCTGGTCGTAGAGCTGGTCGAGCTCGGGATCGTTGTAGCGGCCGTAGTTGGCGGGGCTGCGACTGGCCGAGATGAACTTGGAGAGCTGGATGTCGGGCTCGTCGAGGTAGTCGGAGAGGAAGTCGATGCTAACCTCGAAGTTGCCGGTCCGCTTGTCGGTGTCGTAGGCGTTGGTCTCCTGAGCAACCTGAGTAACATTGAGGCCGATCTTGCGCCACTGATCGATGACGAAGACGCCGGTCGGCTCGTAGGGCTGTGGGACGTCGCGGTTCTTGAGCGTGAACGCGAAGCCGTCGGGTACGCCGGCCTCGCGGAGCAGGCGTTTGGCTTCTTCCTTCGCCGCGTTGGGATCGCGGGAGAACCCGGGCATCTTGATCAGCTCGGTCTCCGGGCGGGCGAACGGGCTACCCGGCCGGACGAACGCGCCGACTGGCTTGACGAAGGTGATCTTCGAGAGGGCGTCCGAGCCGCCCCAGCGGTCCAGGGCCAGGCTGAGGGCTCGGCGGACCCGGGGGTCATCGAACGGCTTCTTCTCGGTGTTGAAGACGACGATCAGGGCGAGCACCCAGGGGCTTTCCTGAACGGTGATCTTGTCGCCGAGCGCCCGGACGAGGTCATCGCGGGCGGGAGGGGTGAAGCCTCGGAACTCGACCTGCGCCCGCTCGCCGCGGATAGCGGCGACCTGGGCGGCCGTCTCGCGGATAAAGGTGGCGCGGAATCCATCGAGATAGGGCTGACCCTTGACGAAGTAGTCGGGGTTCTTCTGGCCGACCCAGTGAGAGCCGGAGACGTACTCGACGAACTTGAAGGGCCCGCTGCCCATGACGTTCTTCTCGTACCACTTCGGATCGGTCGCCAGCTTGTCGGCGCTGTAGATGAAGTTCCAGGGCGACGCGATCAGCGACAGCATGGCCGCCGACGGGTACTTGAGGTTGAAGACGATCGTCCGCGGGTCCGGCGCCGCGACGCTCTCGACGGCGGCGTACTGGGCCTTGCGAATGCTGACGACGCCTTCGGGCGGGTTGAGGATTTTGTCGTAGCTGGCCTTGACGTCGCGCGAGGTCAGGGGGCTGCCGTCGTGGAACTTGACGCCGTCGCGCAGCTTGAAGGTGTAGGTGAGGTTGTCCGGCGAGATCTCCCAGCTTTCGGCCAGATCCGGCGCGACCTGCGGATACTTTTCCGGATCGAACCTGATTAGCAAGCTGTAATGGGGCGCCGTCGGGTGGATCATCGCGAAGGTGGTCTCGCGATGGGCGTCGAACGTCGGCGGCTCGGCGCTGACGACGAACTGGAGCTCACCGCCGCTTCGGGGCTGCTCGCCGGTCTTGGCGACCGCCGGCGCGGTGGTGGCCGCGGGCTTGGCGGCATCCGCGGTCGGCTTGGCGGCGTCGGCGCCTGGCTTCGCGGCAGCCTCGGTCGGCTTGGCTGCCGGTGCCGTCGTCGCAGCGGGCGCGGCCTTCGCTGCCTCGGTCGGCTTGGCCGGCGCCGGACCGCTTGGC
>JACCZL010000546.1 GCA_013695975.1 Chloroflexota bacterium | reverse complement strand
AGGGCGACCGGCCGGTCGCCCCTACAACAGCGGTCCCGTCAGCATCGCCGAGACTTGGGTGCCGGCGGGAAGGGGCTGTTCGCTCGGGGCGAGCACGAGCAGGGCGTTGGCGCCGAGCATGGAGAGGAGGCGGCTCGAGCCCTGGGCGCCGGTCGTGCGCGCGACGAGGCGGTCGTGCTGCCAGCGGACGATCGCTCGGGCATATTCGGGCCGAACGGCGTCGGGGCGCAGCTCGTGCTCGAGCTCGACATCGACTCGGGGCCTGAAGAGCTGTGGTGCGCCTTGCAACGCTAGAAGCGCGGGGCGGACGAAGACCTCGAAGGTGACCAGGGAGGACACCGGGTAGCCTGGTAGCCCGAACACCAGGGTCCTGTCGACGGTCGCGACGGTGAGCGGCTTACCGGGCTTGAAGTTGACGCGGCCGAAGTGGATCGTGCCGCGCTCCTGGAGGAGTGGCTTGATCAGGTCGCGGGTACCCATCGAGACCCCGCCAGACGTGATCACGACGTCGGCCGCGTGTCGGGCCTCGTCGAAGCGGGTCGCCAGCTCGTCCTCGGTGTCGCGCGCGACGCCACTCCAGACCGGCTCGGCGCCGGCGGCCCTGACCGCCTCGAGCAGGGCGTAGCGGTTGCTGTCGCGGATGCAGCCGGCCGGCGGGGTCTCCCATGGCTCGACCAGCTCGTCACCGGTCGCCAGGACGGCGACCCGCGGGCGCCGGTAGACCTGCACCCGGGTCTTGCCGACGGTCGCCAGCACGCCGATCTCGGCGGCGCCGATGGTAGCGCCCGGTTCGAGCAAGACCTGGCCGCTGGCGATGTCCTGCCCGGTGGCGTGGATGTGGGCCCCGGGCGACAGGCTTGCGCGGACCGTCACGACGGCGTCCCGCTCCTCGGTGTCTTCGACCATCACGACGGCGTCCGCGCCGGCTGGGAGCGCCCCGCCGGTCATGATGCGGACGGCCTGGCCGGGTCCCACGGCGATGGCCTGCTCACGGCCGGCCGCGATCTCGCCGCTGACCAGACCACGCTCGCCCTGGTCCCCGGCCCGCAGGGCGTACCCGTCGACGGCGGCTCGCGGTCCAGCCGGAACCGACTCGCCCGAGCGGACGGTTTCGGCCAGGGTGCGCCCCGCCGCCGAAAGCGCGTCGACCGTCTCGATCCCAAGGGGAGCGGCCAGGTCGATGATGGTCTGGATCGCCTCCGCGACCGGTACCATCGCGTAGGGCGAGGTCGTGCGCAGGGGTCTCACGGGAGTCGGGTCAGAGCTGCTTCTTCAAGCATTCGAAGAACTGGCCCATCAGCATCTTGGCGACACCGCCGAGCATACGTTGGCCGACGCCGGCGACGGTCCCGCCAACCTGCCCATCGCCATGGACGTTGACCTGGGTGGTCTCGCCCTGGTCGACCAGGTCGATCGTGGCCTCGCCGCGGACGAAGCCGGGGCCTCCGCTGCCCTCGACCAGGAGCTTGTAGCTCTCCGGCTCAACCTTGTCGGTGATTCGGATCTTACCCTTGTAGCTCCCGCGAATCGCCGCGACTCCGACCTTCATCTGGGCCTCGTACTGATCCTCGCCGACCGTGTTGAGGTTCTCGCAGCCGGGGATGCAGGCCTGAAGCCCCTCGGGCTTCATGAGCATCGACCAGACGCGGTCGCGCGGCGCATCGAACGTGTAACTGCCCTCGACCTTCACCTTGACCCTCCTCGTCGCCCGGGACCAGAACCGTCCCGATCATAGCATCCGCCCGAAGATTGCTTGACCACGGCTACCGGATAACTATAATGGGCGCAACTGAGACGGCGGGCGAGCGCGGTACTCCTCGGGCAACGGTGCGACGCGCGCATTCACTACGAGGCGCCGTGGCGCTGAAGTGTATCCGAGGGTTGATCGTCCGCCTGCCGTGGCACTCGACGAGGAGGTGTCTCTTGTTTGGCATGGTGACCCGACGTTATTTCCTGCGGGTGTTCTCGCTGGGCACGGCCAGCGCGGCGACGAGCGCCGTACTGGCCG